>NZ_JAVWUP010000012.1:29334-36322 GCF_036667095.1 Gordonibacter sp.
CGATCCAATCGTTTGCCACATGAAAGAAAATACCGATCATACGGGAAACGAAAAACAGATAGGACGATCATGGTAAACTTCATCTCGCACACGAGCCTAATCAAGGAGACCAGATGGACACAACATATGTCGGTTTTTACGCTCGCTTCGATACTCTTTCCAAAAAGGAAGCGGCCGCCCTTTTGGGAGCAGACAATTTGGTAGGCGATATGTTCGACATCGTGTTCGAAACGGAAGAAGGAAACACGATAGCTTGGATGAAGAATCGATTCGGTAAACTTGTCGGATTTTTCGATGCCAAAACTACACATCAACTGCGTGTCTTGAAGGCGCGCGACTGGCATACAGAGGCACTTTTATCGTTCATGGCGTTCACTGACCGTCCAGAACCTGGCCACTACTGGGGAGAAGCGGCAGTAATCTGCTTTTCTCCTGATCAAAGCGAGATATTCAGCCAATTTTCTGAAGGGATCGCAAACCGACTGATGGATGGAGTGCGCCCTGACATAGATTTAGGAGAGCAGGGTATAAAGCAAGTCATAGAGTCAGGAGGGTCCTGGCTACCCTCTAAAAGCGTCCCTTTACCAAAAGGGCAAACGGGGACCGTCATTATGAAAAACTCGCGTAAGATATCGGAAAAGTTTATAGAACAAGGACGCAAAGGAAACAAAGGCTGCTATCTTATCAGTTGGATTTTCTTGATTGCATTAGCTGGAAGCATAGTGGTTGCCCTTAAATCCTGTAATGTTTTTTGATGTTCAGACCCAGGGAATGTTTCACGTGAAACATTCCCTGAAGCGTCTAGAGAGCCAAACGAAGGTTATTGGATGAAGTGCAACTATCGTATTATTGAAAATCAAGCAAGAAATGATATTTCTCGTTAGGGCATGCTCCTTCCCTACGCTAAAACAGGGAGTAGGGCCGAATGTTTCACGTGAAACATTCGGCCCTATTTTAATCATTTTTCTAAGGCAAAACGAACAAGCATTGTGCAAAGCTCCGGAAATGAAATACCCGCTGCACGTGCAGCATCAGGGAGTAACGAGGTTCCTGTCATACCAGGAATAGTATTCGTCTCGAGAATCCAACTAGTGCCTTCATCATCTAAGATGAAATCAGAACGAGATACTCCCTTACATTCAAGGACACCATGGGCTTCGACTGCCATTTGTTGGATTCTTCTTGTAACCTCGTCCGATAGAGGTGCAGGACAGAGGTGTTGTGAGGCACCAGGAACATACTTCGATTCATAATCATAGAATTCATTTACTGGAACAATTTCGATAATAGGGAGAGCTTTCGGATTTTCGTTGCCAATAACGGCAACGGTAAGTTCCTTGCCACTTATATATCTTTCAATAAGAACCAAATTATCCAGCTCAAATACTTTTTCGATCGATTCGCTTATAGCATCTTCGCCTTCAACGATAAAAACTCCCAACGCGCTGCCCTCAGTGGCGGGTTTCACTACGCAGTGGTTTCCTAACTGCCCTACAATATCGACTGCCTTAACAGAAGAAGTCGAGGTGAGCGTTATAGAAGGAGGTGTAGAGATGCCGGCGAGATCATAGAAAATCTTTGACTTGGCTTTATCCATTGCCAAAGCACTTGACCATACCCCCGAACCGATATAGGGCAGTCCGATCATTTCCAACAGTCCCTGCAACGTGCCATCTTCGCCAAATTTTCCATGCAGGCATATGAAGGCAACATCGAATTTTCCATCAATAAGAACCTTGAGATCTTCTTTATTTGCAGGATCGAGAACCGTTACCGGAAACCCCGCCTCCTCCAATGCTTGACGGGCACCCACGCCAGAAGCAAGTGAAACTTCACGTTCGCCACTGACACCACCCACTAACAACGCCACATGGCAGTGCTGGGGCTCAATGCAATCACCCATGGAGCCTTCTTTCGTCTTTAAGGGTCAACAACTTCGAGAAGTATAGCAAATCCACCTTTATTGTCAGGTCCTTCTTCTCCTTAGGCAACAATGTTTCACGTGAAACACTTGCTTGTATCTTTAAGATATAATGCGGCTATGGAAAAACCAATCAAATCATATTCTTTATCCGGATTGCAAGATCTTGCAAAAGAGCTGAAGGTGCCCCCCTTCAGAGCACAGCAACTTTCCGAATGGGTTTATCAACAAGGCGTACTTTCATACAACGATATGACAAACCTTCCGAAAGTTTTACGTGACCGTCTTTCCGAAGACTATCCTCTGCATAGTCCCTCTATTATCGATAGTCAAGTATCCTCTGACGGAACGCAAAAATTCATCCTTCGTTATCATGATGGAGCGTGCGTTGAAACTGTCTCCATACCCTCTGGAGACACTCGTCTCACCGTCTGCTGCTCTTCTCAGGTCGGATGTGGCATGGCATGCGCTTTCTGCGCTACGGGAAAGGAAGGGTTCGGACGAAACCTTACCATAGGTGAAATTGTCGACCAAATTATCGTGGTACAAGAAAAAGCGAACCGTCGTGTATCGAATGTTGTAGTAATGGGTCAAGGAGAGCCTTTTCTCAACTACGACAACACTTTGGAAGCACTTCGTATACTTAACCATCCTAGATTATTCAATATTGGCGCTCGGCATATTACTTTATCAACGTGTGGGATTATTCCAGGAATCGAAAAACTCAGTCAAGAGTCTGAACAGTTCACCCTCGCCGTGTCCCTCCATACGGCAGTACAACAAACACGTGACATAATTATGCCTGGAGTATCAAAGTACACCTTAAAACGGCTTAAAACAGCCCTTATGAGCTACATTAAGACAACCAACCGAAGGGTAACCCTAGAATATGCTTTAATACGCAATACAAATGATCAGAACGAAGATATGGACGCGCTTATTGAGTTCTGTCGTGATTTACTATGCCATGTTAACTTAATCCCTTTGAATAAAGTAAGCGATTCCTTATTCCAACCGAGTAGTATCAAGACAATGAATTCATGGCTGTCAACCCTCAACAACGCAGGTATAGAAGCTACCATCCGCAATTCTCGGGGTAGCGATATAGCAGGAGCATGCGGGCAGCTTAAAAATGCGCTTAAGAATAAGAGTTGCTAGTTTCATTGAGAGGCTTTCAAAGCTTGAATGTTTCACGTGAAACATTCAAGCTTTTCCTTTATACACTACACCGGACGATGATATAGAACTCATTAGAGGCATTTGCTATATCATTCATATTTCATAATGTTTCACGTGAAACATTATGAAATCGAAGCGAGCAATTCCTCAAACAACTTTTCCAACTCTTCTTCATCTTTGAATTCGATCTCTATCTTATTCTTCCCCTGGACAGTCTTCACTTTAACATTCGTATGAAGAACCTCACGGAGAGCTTTTGCTACCGTCTTGAATGATTTAGGGGTAGGTTGCCGAGATGGTGTGGCTCCTGCCGCCTTCTTGCCGGCAAATAAACGGGCAATAGCCTCGGTCTCGCGAACGGAAAGTTTTTCTTCTACCAATTTCTGCGTCAGCTTTGTGCGGTCCTCTTTGGAAGGAATAGAAAGAATAGCACGTGCATGACCGGCAGTTATCTTCTCCTCAAATAACAACTGTTGAGCCTCTTCGGGGAGCTCTAGGAGACGTAAGGCATTAGCAACTGTCGAACGCCCTTTCGACATTGCTTGAGCGACATCGGATTGAGTAAGGTTTCTGCGTTCCATCATGCGACGGTAGCCATAGGCCTCTTCGATAGGATTCAAATCGGATCGTTGGATATTTTCAATAAGTGCAAGTTCGAGGGCTTTATCGTCATCAGCATCTTTAATGCGAATAGGAACCGTTTTCATACCTGCTAGACGACAAGCCTGCCAGCGGCGTTCGCCAGCAATGATCTGATATTTATTATTACCAACAGGCCTCACTAATATCGGCTGCAAAAGACCGTCTTTTTCTATGGACGATGCAAGCTCTTCTAGCTGTTCCTTTTTGAAATGAGTGCGAGGCTGATCAGGATTCGGAGAAACTGTCTCAAGAGGGACTTCGTCAGTCCTTCTCTGAACAACGCTTTTTATAGTTATATGGTCTTCCTCATTAACGTATTCCCCCGATAGAGAGGACTCCGCTTCGAGATGAGGCGCTTCTTGTCGAGGGGTATCACTTGAAAGTATAGTCCTAGGTTCGACAGGATATTCCGCTTCAACAACAACTCGAGGAGCAGGTTTTATAGGTTCAGCAGGAATGGCTTCTTCATAAGCGCCTCCAAGCAGCGAGTTTAATCCTCGACCTAAGCCGCTTTTCGTCGATTTAGCCACGGTTAATCACTTCCTTTGCAAGGTCGATATAAGATTGGCCACCTTTTCCTGTGGGATCATATTGGGTGATTGGCTGTCCAAAACTAGGCGCTTCCGAAAGCTTAACTGTGCGAGGAATAAGCGAATCAAAAACAGTCTTACCAAAATAACTGCGTACCTCCTCGACAACTTGGCGCGATAAAGTTGTCCTTCCGTCATACATGGTAAGGAGGACTCCGAAGATATCAAGTGATGGATTAAGGAGCGTTTTGACACGTTTCATTGAATCAAGGAGTTTTGTCACACCCTCCAAGGCATAAAACTCGCACTGGATCGGTATAAGAAGCTTATCTGCAGCAACAAGGGCATTTACCGTTAAAAGACCCAGCGAAGGGGGACAATCGACAAAAATATAATCATATTTACCGCGAAGTGAACCAACTGCGTCGCGTAAGCGATTTTCGCGGGCCATTTCCGAGACTAGTTCTACTTCAGCACCAGCTAGGTTGATAGTTGCCGGAATGACATCCAATCCTTCACATACATCAGGAATTATCACTTCCTCAACAGGAACACTGTTAAGGAGAACATCATAAATGCAATGGTCAACACGGCTTTTCTCAATACCAAGACCGCTCGATGAGTTTCCTTGTGGATCAAGATCGACAAGCAATACCTGCTTACCCTTTTCCCCTAATGCAGCTGAAAGGTTAATGGCGGTAGTAGACTTTCCCACGCCACCTTTTTGGTTGATAATAGCCATAATTTTCGTCTGGCCAATAGCACGCGTTACAGGTTCTTTGTCTTTGAAAGATTTAATAGGCTTAAGGGGGATTTCCTTTTCAGCCTCTTGAACTACTTCACGCTCGATAATTTCGATATTCTCAATGGAAATATCATCTTCATACGTCTGATCATCGGCAAGAGTAGATTCTTCTTTCGGTGTGACAGTCTCGGCTGCTTTTCTTTCGCGTTTCAGACTATCGAATAATCCCACAAAGGCCCCCTTTCACGAGCAATTATCGCTAGTATACCTTGTTTTATGTTTCACGTGAAACATTGTAGCGGCGCAGTGGTATTCATTTCGCTCGTAAAATACGAATACATAATCGAATGAAAGAAATATTGTCAGAAATTTGATAAAAATACAGTTAATCCTTGTTGCAAACAGCACGGTAAATTTGATTGAAACGGGAAAGACTCCAACGACTCCAACCGGATACCCTGAACGGTTGTTTTGCAAGGTTCAGGAAGTATGATGACTTTAGTTTTTTAGTAAAAGGAGGAATAAGAATGAACCGCGCCGCTCGATCGAAACTTGCAGAGTACGCACGTCTCATGAGAAGAAACATGCCACCTGCAGAACAAATTCTTTGGTATCGATTTTTGCGTAGTTATCCAGTGCGCTTTTCTCGGCAAATACTGATCGGCCCTTATATCGTTGATTTCTACTGTAGGAAAGTAAGGCTCAGTATTGAACTTGATGGGTCTCAACATTATGAAGAAGAAAATCGGCTGCATGATGAAATTCGTACAACCTATCTTGAAATGGAAGGAATCAAGGAAATAAGATTTCCTAATTCTTACATCCGAGAAAATTTCGAAGGCGTATGCGAATTCATCCATCAAGAAGTGCAGAAGAGAAGAAACGATTATTCAGAAATCCCCTTATCGCTGATTATCCAAAAGAAATAAAGTCTCACGTGAAACTCTATTTTATATCAGCTTACTCAGTATAATAACCACCTCAAAACCCCTGTAATGTTTCACGTGAAACATTACAGGGGTTTCTTCTGAGCTAAACCCATCCTTCGGGGAAGAGAAATTTTTGCACGACTTACTTTTTCAAAACAAATAATCCTTCTTTGGGTTTCTTGATCGCTTAGTAGAAGAGATCTATCAGAGAAAAGTTTCATTCCAAGTTTGTCTTGCAAAGAAAGGGCATGTTCCCATTCTTCACTTTGTACATTTGCTTTATAACATATAAGACGACCATTCTTTTTAAGCAAGGGGCTAGACAGCTCCATCAGCACCGAAAGCTTCGCAAGGGCTCGCGCGGTCAATACTGCAAATTGCCCAGGATAATCCACTGTAAGATCCTCAATACGACCGGCGTAGGTTGTAATAGACCCATCGAGGTTCATTTCCTTTAATATCTTTTCAATAATAGCCATTTTCTTTTGAACAGAATCAACAAGGATTGTTTTTCTACCAGTTTCGATAGCTAAGAGAACTCCAGGGAAACCACCACCCGTACCGAGATCACCATACAGCCCTTTAGGGGCCTGCTGTAATTCAGGTAGACCCGCCAATGAATCTTCAACATGGAGAATACGAGCTTCTTCAAGAGACGATATTCTGGTTAAGTTAGTAGTTTTATTGGCTTCCAAAACACTGTCCAAATAAACATCTACTAGGCTTTTATTTTGCATAAGAATCCTTATCTCGACCACTTCAGGAGATACAGTTTATCATGCTCGTCAGTTCAGTAAGTAAAAAGAGTAATTAAAACCCTCCTCTCAATGTTTCACGTGAAACATTGAGAGGAGAACGGCGACTGAAACGCTCTTGCATTCTTAGACAAAGAAATATCTGATAAGAGATTCAATAAATAGATATAGATTGCATTAGCTAGCGCTCTCTTATATTTTCTGCAAACTATCTAAATACAAAAACAACCTTGCGAATAGTATTAGATAGCTTATTCAGTCATGACCACCGGTAGATCCAGTGGCTT
>NZ_JAVWUP010000013.1:0-2001 GCF_036667095.1 Gordonibacter sp.
GTGCGTGCCTGCGGCATATCCCTTGTGCTAACACAATAATAACATACATTTGTTCGCTTTATCAAAGAAATCGAGGCATTCGTCAAAGAAAAGGAAAGCGCGACGCACTTGCAGGGGAAACGTTCTTTTGCCGTAACGCTGCAGGCAGTCACGCTACGCGCGTACTTCGACATGCTTGACCACAAAGTATCCTGCCAGCACTGCCAGCACGACGGCGACGGCGAACGGGAACAGCGCACGCGTCGGGTCTGCGCCCGCGGCCGTTACACCGAACAGGCCGGCTGTGCCTTCTGCCAGAGGAAGAATGTTGCCGAACAGGGCCTCGCAGATCGCCGGGATCACCAATAACGCCAGAATAGCGACCGCAGCCAAGCCGGCAAGAAACCACTTCTTCCCCACCTTCACGCGCACGATGGCTAGGGCCAGCGCCGTGAGCGCGGCGGCGAGGTTCGCTCCGAACATCCACGCAAAATCAACCAGCACCCCCAGGCTCTGAAGGCCGTACAAGCCCGCCGCAAAAGACGACGAGCCCATCCATACAGGCCCGAACGCATGAGCGCAGGCCACTTCAATCAGCGACGCGAGCAAAGCCATCGTCGCAAACGCAACCGCAGAACTCGCGTACACTTGCGTGCGCGTCAAACCCATGTGCAGCAAGTATTTCATGTCGTCCGAAAACAGGGACAAAGGCAACCGGAACAGCAAGACGACGACAAGGAAGCCCAAGATGGACATCTGAAACCACGTACCCCCTGCAAGGATGCAGACAGCCACGACCACCGCACCGACGATAACGCAGAATGCAACTGCGCTTTGCAGCAGTTCGACCAGCTGATAGCGCAAAGCAGCCTTGAACTTCATAGCTCAGCCCTCCTTGTCGGTCAGTTCGACGAACAGCTTCTGCAGAGACATCGGAGCAATATCGAGACGCTCGCCCGTCCGCGCCGCATCCGGCTTGCCCATGAGGTAGGCTACTGACAAGCCGCCAACCGCCTCGATACCCAGCACCTCCAGCCCTTGGCAGTACGCTTCGACATCCGCCGTGCGACCGGACACGCTGTAGCCGCTCGACCGCAGGTCGTCTGCCGACGACTGCAACAGCACGCGCCCGTGGTCGATAACCACCACCTGCTCCACCAGGTTCGCTATCTCTTCGATAAGGTGCGTAGCCACGACCACCGTGCGCTGTTTCTCCAGGTAGTCCTCCAGCAACAGCTTGTAGAACAGCTCGCGATGGTTGGCGTCGAGCCCCAGTACCGGCTCGTCCAGCAGCAGGTACGGCGCGTCGGTTGCCAGGGCTGCGACCAACTGGCAGATGGAGCGGTAGCCGGTGGAGAGCGCGGCGACCTTGGCCTTGACATCCAGCCCGAACGCCTGCGCAAAGCGAGCGGCCGCGCGGGAGTCGAAACCCTTATGGAAGCGTGCCATCTGCCCCAGCAGGTCGTCGACATACATCGACTCGGGATACATGCGCACATCGCTCACACAGAACACCTTCGCCAGCGCGGACGGATTGTCTGCAACCGGTTCACCGTCGACCAGCACCTGTCCCGACGTAGGCAGCAACCGATTCGAAGCGATTCCCAGCAGCGTCGACTTGCCCGCTCCGTTGCGCCCGAGCAGCGCGTGTAGCTTGCCGTATTCCAGCGAAAACGACACGCTGTCGAGCGCAACCGTCTTCCCGAAGCGTTTCCCCACCGCATCGACCCTCAGCTCACGCATGATCGTATCCCTTCTCGACAAGACCAACGACCTGCTCTTTCGTCAGGTGGAGTTTCTGCGCCTCCGCAATGAGCGCCTCTACGTAGCGCTCGAAGAAATCGCCTTGCCGCTTGACGCGAATCTTGTCGGCCGCATCCTTTTCTACGTACATGCCCAGCCCCCTTCTCTTGTAGATGATGCCTCCGTCCACGAGGATGTTCATTCCTTTGAGAACGGTGTGGGGATTGATGCCGAGCAAAGCCGAAACCTCGTTCGTCGAAGGAATGCGATCGCCTTCGG
>NZ_JAVWUP010000013.1:2101-35197 GCF_036667095.1 Gordonibacter sp.
CGCCTTCGGTTGCCGCAACGCCCTACAATCCACCCCGAGCCTCTTCGCGATCCACTTCATGTTGCGCTGCCATACTGCTATCTCTTCCTTATGATATCGACGATCCAGGCACCCTCAGGGCAAGGAGTGTCCGGATTGATAGCCAGCTCTTCGGCAATGCGGGCAGGTGTATAAAACGAGACGGAAGCTAAAAAACCTCCGTCTCGTCTTTACGGTATGAAAGATACCTTGGGGAATGCTGCACGTTAGTTCTACTCGAACGGGAACCCCTTCAATGCAGCGAAGGGACTCGGAGGCGTGTCCTCTTCCTCGTCGACCGGTTCGCAACCGCAGTCGCCGTCGTTCAGGTTCGCCCCGCACGTGGGACAAAGCCCTCGGCAGGCCTCCTCGCACAACGGCACCAAGGGAAACTCCACCAGCAACGCTGCGGTGATCAGAGGCGCGAGGTCGATCGTGTTGCTTTCGGGCAGCACATCGAACTCATCGCCCTCCAGGTCGTCGGGGGAGGCGCTTTCGGCATCGAACACGTAATAGCCCTCTATCTCACCGGTCACGGCGAAGGCGAAATCATCCACGCAACGCGCGCACGACGTCTTGGCCTCCCCTTCCACGGTACCGGTCACCAACAGGGCATCGCCCGTGTTCGTCACATCCACCTGCCAAGCAAGCGGAGCAGCGAAGTCGTACAGATCAGGACCGGCCTTCATAACGCCGGCAACGTAGATACCCTCGAAATGAGAACTCTCCGCAGGTGCGAAGAGCTCGGAGGGTATATGGATACTCGTCTCGTTCATCAGCGACCGGAGGCCAGGGAGTTGGCGTTCAGGCGGTCACGGCAACGGCGAACATTGTTCAACAGCGTGTCCATGCTCTGCTCCACATGTCCGAACACCTCGTCGGCGTAGTCTTCGGCACCAGCACGTGTCTGGCGCTCCAGCTCGCGGGCGTCGGCCATGATCTGGTCGGCCTGCTGCTGGGAGATACGCACGATCTCCTGCTCGCTTGCAATGGTCATAGCCTGGCTGCGCGCATCTTCGATCATGCGGTTCGACTCGGCCTCGGCATCGTCAAGCAGGCTCTGACGCTCGCGCACGATCTGACGTGCCTGCGAGAACTCGCTGGGGAACGTATCGCGGATCTCGTCCATGATCTCGAATGCTGCGGCAATATCGACTTGGCGCATGTTGCCTTTGCCGAAGACCGGCTTCGAATCCTCGAGGAGGATCGAGAGCTCTTCAAGCAGCCCCAAGACTCCTGTTTCGTCCATGATTGTCCTTCCACCCAAGCGTGCTGCGTTTCGTGTGCGTTTGGCGCACAGGTACATCCCCGCCGTATACATGCGTCAAGGTATTCTAGCAGGTTTGGCAGGATAACCCAACGTCAATGCACAAACCGCGCACATTTTACCCGGTCGGAAGCCCGCCGTTGCGTACCCGTTCCCGTACTGACAACCTTATTCGGGAAACTTCTGCTCCAAGGCCGTCTTCACGCAGGCAGGCACGAAACCGTTCACGTTACCGTGCAGGCTCGCTATCTCGCGCACGATCGACGAGGACAGGTACATGTAATCCGGAGGCGACATGATGAACAGCGTCTCGAGCTCCTGATTCAACTGATAGTTGAGTGCCGTCATCTGGAACTCGTACTCGAAGTCGGTGATGGCGCGCAAGCCCTTCACTACGACGGAAACATTCAAGCGTGCGGCGAAATCGACCAGCAGCTCGTCAAACGGCTCGACCCGTACGTTGGGCAGATGACTCGTCGCCTGGCGCACCAGATCGACCCGCTCTTCCAGCGTGAACAGCGGACCTTTTTTCTGCGAGGCGGCTACCCCGACCACCACTTCGTCCACCAGCTGTGCCGCACGCGTGATCACGTCGAGGTGCCCGCTGGTGATAGGATCAAACGTGCCAGGTGTCAGTGCTCGTTTCATAGGGGTCGGTTCCGTTCCTTCTCCTCGCCGGCATCGCCGGCATGCGTCTCAGGCGACAGGTCGGGTGCCTCACACCCGGGCGCTGCGCCCCTCAAGATATCCACGACAGTATCCCCGTACTTTTTGCGCGACGCAAGGGACAAACCGCACGTTTTCGCCACCCGGTCGACATCCTCTCTGGAAGCGGCGGCATGCTCGTAGACGATAAGCACCTTAGAAGCCAGTGCCCCTGCACGGGAAAGCTCTGCCACCATCCCCAGTACAACGTCGGCCTCGCAGGCATACGGCGGATCGAGGAATACCAGATCGAAAGCAGGCCTGACCTGCACGGGCGGAGTTTTAAGCACGTCTTTCCGCTGCATGCGCGCCCGTGTTGCGGGAAGGCCGAGCACGCGCGCATTGTCCTCCACCACGCGCAACGCCGCGCCATCGCGCTCGAAGAAGTGCACCGAGGCGGCACCGCGCGACAGCGCCTCGAAGCCGAGCGCACCCGAGCCGGCGAACGCATCCAATACCACGGCGCCCTCGAAGCCGCCACGTGCGCTGGCCACCGCGCTCATCAGCGCCTCGCGCACGCGATCGGTCGTGGGCCGCGTGTCCTGGCCCTTCGGGGCCTTCAGCACGCGGCCGCGGAACTCTCCTGAAATGATGCGCATATCAGCCTCCCTGCACCGTTGCGGCGCGCTTGAACGCAAGCCGCGCCTCGCGGGCAAGCGCCCGGTGCGCAGGCGCTTCCAGTTTCGGATCTTCCTCGAGAAGCGCCAGCGCGTCGGCGTAGGCCGCTTCGATGATCTTGCCGTCGCGCACGACGTTTACCAGCTTGAGCGCCGAAGCGCCGTGCTGGCGGTTTCCCAGGATGTCGCCCTCGCGGCGCAGCGACAGGTCGTAGGCTGCCAGCTCGTACCCGTCGTCGGTCGTCTCCATGGCCGAAAGACGCTTCAGCGCGGCCTCCGTGCGCGAAGCCGATATCAGGTACACCTCGCCGGGTAAGCTGCCACGTCCGACGCGCCCGCGCAGCTGGTGGAGTTGCGACAAGCCGAAGCGGTCGGCATCCTCGATGATCATGACCGTGGCGTTCGGCACGTCCACACCCACCTCGATGACCGTCGTGGCCACCAGGACCTGCGTCTCTCCGTCGCGGAAGCGCTGCATCACGTCCTGTTTTTCAGTTCCGGGCATGCGGCCGTGCAGGAGCTCCACCTGATAGGCGGAGAAGGTCTTGTGCTGCAGGAAGGCCGCTTCCTTTTCGGCGGCAGCCACGTTGTCGCACGCAAGGTCATCGTCGCCCTCGATGCTGATGGCCGCGTACACGTATTCGTCCTCGTCGCCCTCGCGGGCGGCTCGCTTGCCTGCCTTCTCGTCGCGGTCCTCCGAGGAGGCTCCGATAAGCGGGCATACCACGTATACCTGCTCGCCGCGCCCGAGCGCCGCGAGCGCGGCATCGTAGGCGTGTCCGCGATCCTGCTTCGTATGCACCTTGGTCGTGCGCCGGGATGCGTCATGGGGGCGGTGCCTGATATAGGACAAGGTCAGGTTGCCGAACAACGCGAGCGCAAGCGAACGCGGGATAGGCGTGGCCGTAAGGTAGAGCGCATCGGGCGCCTCTCCCTTAGCCAGCAGCTTCGCGCGCTGGTCAACACCGAAACGCTGTTGCTCGTCGATGACCGCTAACGTGCACTTCGCGGGCACCACATCATCTTCCAGAAGCGCATGGGTTCCGATAAGCACATCCACCTCGGCTGCCGACACGCGCGCGAGGATAGCCTCGCGGTCCGCAGGTGCCGTGGAGCCCGTCAGCACGTCCCAGGTGATGCCGGCCGCATCGAATAGCGGCCCCAGGCTTTGCCCATGCTGGCGCGCCAGCACCTCGGTCGGCGCCATGAGCAGCGCCTGCGAGCCCGTGTCGGCCGCAGCGGCCAGCGCGAACGCTGCCACGACGGTCTTGCCGGTGCCCACGTCCCCCAAAAGTAGGTGATTCGCAGCCTGGGGTGCCGCCAGCACGCCCAAAATGTCGCGCTTCGCCGCCTGCTGCTCTTCGGTGAGGTCGAACGGAAGCGCCGCCGCCAATGCCGCCACACAGGGGCCATCCACCACATGCGACACCGGCACCCTCCCGTGCGTGCGAGCACGGCCCTCTTCCATGAGCATGAGCTCCAAGAAGAGCAGCTCTTCGTATACCAGGCGGCGACGTGCCTCAGCCACCTCGTTCATGCTCTGGGGAAAATGGATAGCGGAAAGCGCGGCACCGCGACTCATCAGACGGTACTTCGCCCGCAACTCCAACGGCAGCGGATCGTACAGGCCTGCCACCTGAGCAAGGCCGTTGCCCACGAGCCGGCGTATCCACGCGGCGGACAGCTTCTCGGTAGCCGGATGCACGGGAAAGATCATGCCCCCGCCTGCTGCGTCGCCCTCAACTGCTTCGATAAACGGGTTCGTCATACGCTTGAAGCCGTAGTTGAATTCCAACTTGCCTGCCACGGCCACCTGCATGCCCGCAGACAGCGAGTCCATGAGCCACGGCTGCCTGAATGCCGTCACCATCAGCGTACCCGTGCCGTCCGTAAGCGTCATCTCAACCAGCGTCAGGCGCGGCTTGGGGCGTTTCAGCTTGATCTCGTGGACCGTGCCCTGGATGGTGCATTGCTGCCCGATGGCGGCGGATGCCACGGTCTCCCTGCTTGACAGGTCAATGTAGCGGCGGGGAAAGTGCGTGACCAAGTCGCGCACCGTGCGAACGCCTAAAAGCTCGAAGGCCTTGGCGCGTGCCGGACTTACCAGCCGCACTCGCGTGACGGCTTCGTCCAGCGCCAGCGTCGCCGCAAGCCGGTCGGGAGACGAAGAGGGCGCGGTCGCCGCGCCCTCGGTTGTTCTTCTGTCGCTCACGTACCTGGAACCCGGCGCTTATTCCACCGAGAGAACCACGGGGTACAAGGGCTGCTCGCCGCGGTGAGCGTCGATCTCAAGATCGTCGAACGCGCTCTCGATACGCTCGACCAGCGCGTCGAACGCCGCATCGTCGAAGTCCTCGCCCGCTAGGATGGTGCAGGTGTCGGCATCTGCGGCATCCATATGTGCCAGCAGGTCCATGACCACGTCGGATACGTCCGTGCCCACCGATTCGATGGCGCCGTCGGCGATGCCGATAACGTCACCGTCCTTGATGGGGTTGTCGTGGGCATCCTTCGAGTCCTTGATGGCATGGGTGACCTCGCCTGTGCGCACGTCGGCATAGGCCTCCGTCATAGCCTCAACGTTCTCGTCCAAGCCGGCTTCCTCATCGAAGCCGAACAGCGCCGAGAACGCCTGCGGCACGCTCGTCGTGGACACCACGGCGCACGGCTTCTCGGACAGGCCGCAAGCACTTTGCGCCGCCATGATGATGTTCTTGTTGTTCGGCATGATGATGACAGCGTCCGCGTTCACCTCATTTGCCGCGTCCAGCAAGTCCTTCGTGGACGGGTTCATGGTCTGCCCGCCGGACACGACCACGTCGACCCCCAGGCTCTTCAGGATCTTGGCGTTGCCTTCGCCCGCTGCCACGGCCACGAAGCCGAGCGGCTTGCGCGCCGTCTGCTCGTCGGCAGCAAGCCCCTCGCTGCGCGCCGCGCTCTGCAGCTGCATGTTGTGGATATGCACTTCCGATATCTGGGAGTCATGGTTCAAGAACCAGCCCAGCACCTCGTCGGGACGGTTCGTATGCACGTGCACCTTAAAGTTGGGATGCATGCCCACCATAAGGTCGCAGTCGCCCCCCGTAGTGAGGAAGTCCTTGGCAGCCTCTTCGTCGACGGTGTCGGAGTGCACCAAGAACTCGGTGCAGTAGCGAAACGCCGAGCCTTCCCAATCGTTTACCTGCTCGATCTCGACTTTCGGCATGGTCGAGCGCGCAAAGGCGAGTTCGTCGCCGAGCGGACCCTCCTTACCAGTGAGCGCAGCGACGACACCGTCAAGGAAGATGGCCAGGCCGTAGCCGCCCGCATCCACCACGCCGTTCTCCTTCAGCACGGGCAGCAGTTCGGGCGTGCGCTGCACCGAGGCGTAGGCTCCGGTCACAACCGCCTCGAGCGCCTCGTCGACCGAAAACTTCTTCTTGCGTGCATGCTTGGCGGCCGCAGCGCTGTCGCGCAGCACGGTGAGGATGGTGCCCTCCACCGGCTTGCGCACCGCCTGGAAAGCCACTTCTACCGCGTGGGAGAACGCCGAGTCGATGCTCTCGGTGCTGAGGGCGTCGTATCCGACGCTGCCCTCGCAAAGCCCTCGCAAGATCTGCGAGGTGATGACTCCCGAGTTGCCACGCGCGCCCATGAGCGCGCCGGTGGTGATGGCCTTGCGTATCTCCGCGCTGCCGGCCCCGATGGGCAGGTGCGCAAGGTTCTCGACCACAGTCTCGAGCGTCAACGACATGTTCGTGCCGGTGTCGCCGTCAGGCACGGGGAACACGTTCAAGCGATTGATCTCATCCTTGCGCTCGCTCAAGGTCTTGCTTGCCGAAGCGATGGCGTTGAGCAGGTCGTTCGCAGTGTAGGATTCTGGCATGGTAGGTCTATCTCTCCTTAGCGTGGAGCGCCGCGCGTTGGTCCCCGTCGGGGCCGCCTGCACGCAGGGCTCGCCTAACTGATCCGATCGAGCGCGGCTTACTTGCGCACCTTGACGCCCTGCACGTGCACCTCGACGCCGTCGATGGGCACCCGTGCGTATTCCTTGAGGGCGAACGTCACCTGGTCAATGAGGTTTTGCGACACGGTGTTGATATTCGTGCCGTACTCGATGACCACGTAGAGTTCAACATGTACGCCCGTTTCGGTCGTGGTGACCACGACTCCTCGGCGCAAACGCGAGGCAGGCAGTATCTTCGCGATGCCGTCGGCTGCAGACGGGGCGGCCATGCCGACGACGCCGTAGCATTCGAGCGCCGCATTACCGACCATATCGGCCAGAACATCGTTGGCAACATGCAAGTTGCCGGGTATCATAGTGCTCATGGCTTATCCTTTCGAAGCGCAGTGCGTTCATCCGCGCGGGGTTCGGCCTCACTGCATCGCAGTATACCGCATGGGAGGATCGGTGTCCGACGTGCCTGCTCCGAGCTGCTTCCATACTACACGAAAAATTCTTGTAAGGCATTTGTTTTATGTGCTATAGTATGAGGGCTTTTTTGTCATCAACGGCTTAAGGCCGTGGAGAAACACAACGAACCTGGAGTGATTACGATGTCTAAAGTTTGCGAAGTTTGCGGTAAGCACCCGGTTGCGGGTCGTAACATCAGCCACTCGCACCGCGTGACGAACCGCGTGTTCCGTCCCAACGTGCAGAAGATCACGATTACGGACAAGGAAGGCCACGTGCGCAAGGCTAACGTGTGCACGAAGTGCATGAAGGCCGGCAAGGTCGTGCGCGCCTAACGCGACTTCGCTTGCCGTCCCCGGCGGACGGCAGCCCCGTAAAACAAAGCCCGCAATCTGCGGGCTTTTTCACGTTGGAGCGAAAACTATGACCAGAGATGGTTCCACCGGCTCAGGGACTCTCAGGCATCCGGTTCGGGAACTCTCAGTCGGGGTGCCTACTGCCTAAGAGCCCCCGAAGCCGGGCGGGCATGACCCTGCCGATACAGGCCGTGCGCGCCCGCCCGGCCACCTTACGGGCGGTACGTCACCTTGGCGAGGGGACTTTCCCAGATACCCACTTCCTTCAACGAGATATGGGCTGGCAGGGTCTTCTCCAACTCGTAGAAAACGACCCGGGACAGATGCTCGGCCGTAGGGCTGATAACATCGAACGGCGGCACATCGTTGATGCAGCGGTGGTCGAAGTTCTCAAGCACCGCATGCAAGTCGCGCTTGATGTCCTTGAAATCGTAGAGCATGCCCACCTCGTCGAGGTGCTGGCCGATAACAACCACCTCGACATCCCAGGTATGGCCGTGCAGGTACTGGCACGGGCCATCGTAGCCGGGCAGCGCATGGGCCGCGTCGAAGTGGTCCTGCACCAGCAGCTCGTAGTGGCCGCCGTGGCGCAGGTGAGAACTGCCGGTGAGCTTGCCGGGGCCGTCGTAGGGGACGTTCTTGCGCACCGTGCGGTCGAGTATCTCGTCGTCTTGCTGCATTTCTTCTTTCCTGTCCGTTCCGTATTGTCCCTTATGCCACTACCAGCAGGCGCTTGCAGTGCGGGCAGGTGCCGAGTGGCGCCTGCGCTTGCAGGTCGATAAGGCGTCCTCCGTCGATGACGTTGCGGCACACGCCGCAACGTCCGTCCATCAAGCGTCCGACGGCCACGCCGCCCGTGCGGGTAGCCGTCTGCTCGTAGGCCTGGCGCAACTCATCGGGAAGAGCCGACTCCAGTGCGCTGCGCTCGGCAGACAAGCGCGCGATGCCCGTCTGCAGGGCGCCCCCCTCTTGCTGGAACGAGGCGATGGCCGCAGCTTCCTGCTTCTCGATTCCGTCAAGGGCGGAAGCCACCTGGCCCTGCACGCCTTCGATCTTCGACAGCTCTTCGCCGACCCGGCCTAATTCTTCCTCCAGCACGTTGCGGCGCTTGGCGAAGCCGTTCAGTTCCTTGGTGTGCGCCTCGACGCTGCGGTAGTCGCCGCGTTGCTCGTCGATGGTCTGCTGCACATGGCGCTGCTTCTCGACCAAGCCGGCGTCCTCGTCCTCAAGCTTGGAGGCCTTAGCTTCGGCCGTCGCGCGCAGCTCGGCTACCTGGCTGCTCTTCTGTTCGATAGCGCGCTTCTTTTGCCGCGCCGTGAGAATGGTCGCACGTTGGGGCAGCGCCTCAAGCTCCTTCTTCCGTTTCAGGAGCTCGAGGTCGATCTGCTGCATCTGCAACAGCGTAGTCATTTGTTCGATAGTTGCTCGCATGTGCTTCCTTCTCTTCGTCTCTCTCGTGCGCCCCGCGCGCCAACCGGTCGGCTAGACGCGCGTCGTTTCCGGATACGACCAGTTCTCTCCCTGGTCAAGGACTACTATCAGGTCGCCAGGCACCCCCGCGCCCTCGACCGCCGCAGCCAGCACCGCCGCAAGCGGCAGCTCGCTGGTGTCGTGGCCCAATTCGACGACCGCCATGCCCGCCTGGGAAAGCGCTAAGGCCTCATGATACTTCATCTCGCCGCATACTAGGCAGTCCACTTGGTCGCGCAGGGCGATTTCCGCCTCGTCGCCCACCGCACCCGTACAGGTAACGATACGTTCGAGTTCACGGGAGAAGTCGCCCCACACACGCGGCTGACGCCCAAACACCGACGTACAGCGCGCAGCCAGCTGTCCCAGCGTCAACGAGCCGTCAGAGGCCTTGACCGTGCAGAGCTGCCCGTAGCCCTTGCGCTTCGTGGAGGCGATAGGCGACACCACGCTTTTGAACTGCAGGTTCAGCATACCCGGCAGCACACGCTGGGCATTCGTGCTCACGTCGAGCGCCGTGTGGTAGGAAAGCAGCGACACCCCGCGGCTGATAGCCGCCCACACCAGCGCACCCGGATTCGCCGCCACCGACGAGGCAGGAGAGAACGACTCGGGTGCCTTCAGGTAGGCGGGATGATGCGTCACGAGCACGTTCGCCCCCCGATCGGCGGCATCTTCCACCGCCTGAACCGTCGCATCCAATGCCACGGCGACGCGCTTCACCATACGTGCAGGATCGCCTACGGTCATGCCCGTGCGATCCCACTCCTCCGCATCCGCAGCAGGGAACTCCTTCAGCAGCGCGCGTTCCAATCCGCCTACCGTGAGAGCGGGTATCGGTTTGGAGAGGGGGCCCGACGCCCGCTGAGCCAAGCCTGCCTGCTCTTTTTTCTTCTTCGGTCCAACCATGTCGATCAACCTCTTTCCTTCTTTCGGAGGGCTTGTTCGTCTATGGTTCGATAGTAATGGTGCGACGGTCGCCGTCGGCTGTCGGCACCGTTACCATTCGATAACCGGCTTGCGCCATAAGGCGGTACCCTGCCCGTATGTCGCGTGCCACCTGGTCGGGATGGTGCGCGTCGGTGCCAACCGTACAGGGCACGCCAGCGCGGCAGAACTCCGCAAGCAGCGCCGGTGCGGGGAACATCTCCTTGCAAGCGTACGTGAGCCCCGACGTGTTCACCTCTACCATGCGCCCAGCCGCGGCACAGGCCTCGGCAGCCCGCTCGTAGAGGGGCTGCACGTCAAAGGTGGGATAATAGTTGAACTTCTTTGCCAGGTCGGGATGCGACATGATGGTGAAAGGGCGATCGGACGACACCGCGTCGCACCAAAGATCGAAGTAGCGGCTCCATATGGAATCGGGAGCGCCGGGCTCCTCCCAGCGGTCGCGCTGCGCCGGGTCGTCGAAGGGCCACAAGTCCACAAAGTGCACCGACCCCAGTATCACCGAAAAGGGCGCCAGGTCGGCCTCGGTGATGACGCGATCTTCGCAGTCTCCCAGCCAATCCAGCTCACAACCCGTGAGTATCTCCAGGTTCGGGTGCTTCGCGCGCGCCTCGTCCAAAGCGCAGAAGTACTCGTCCAGCTTGTCGGCGGACATGGACAGGTAGGCCCTTGGGTCCACGGCCAGCGTCAGCGGGTAGTGCTCGGTCACGGCGATGGTGGTGATGCCAGCCGCCTCGGCGGCGCTCACCATATCCTCGACCGTACCCTCCGCATGCCCGCAGAGCAGGGTATGCGTATGCGTGGTGATCAGTTCCATGCGTCAGCTCCAATCAAGCGCCGAGGCGAGGGCGACGGCGACGGCATCGATATCGGCCTCGGTGGTGTAGCGGCCCATCGAGATGCGCAGTGCACCCTGAGCTCGGTCGTTGCCTATGCCTAAGGCGCGCAGCACATGGCTTGGGTCAAGCGAATGAGACGAGCAGGCCGAGCCACCCGACACGCCGAAGCCCTTCATGTCCAACCGCAGGATGAGCGTCTCGCTTTCCATACCAGCGACCAGCACGTGCACGATATTCGGCAGGAAGTCGACGCTCCCCTCTTCCACATCCACCGTAGCCTCGATACCGTCCATCGAGGAAAGCCTTGCATACAGCTTGTCGCGCAGAAGCCGCAGGCGCGCGGTCTCGCCCTCTTGGTTGACGACGGCGGCATGAAGCGCCGCTGCGAAGCCTGCGATACCAGCGACGTTCTGCGTGCCACTGCGCCGCCCCGCCTCTTGTCCCCCGCCCAGCATATACGGCGAGAACGGCGTGCGCGCCTTCAGGTACAGCAGGCCAACCCCCTTGGGGCCGCCCACTTTATGGGCTGAGAGCGATGCGGCATCCACGCCGAGCCTCCCCAGATCGAGAGGAGCCTTGCCCAGCAGCTGCACGGCATCGGTATGAAAGAGCGCGCCCGCCTCGTGCGCGATCCCGGCAAGTTCGGCAACAGGCTGGATGCTTCCCACTTCGCTGTTGGCGGCCTGCACAGACACAAGCACCGTGTCCGCGTCTATCGCCGCGGCAAGAGAGCGCGCGTCGACGAAGCCCTGACGATCCGGCGCGAGGCGCGTCACGCGGAACCCCTGCGCCTCGAGACGCTTGGCAGGAGCCAGCACGGCGTCGTGCTCAACGGCAGTGGTGATGACATGGGGAACGAACGTGCCCGACCCGCGTTGGCGACGCTCGCTGGCAGCCGCGGAAGCGATGCCGAACAGCGCTGCATCGTCGGCTTCGGTTGCGCCGGACGTGAACACGATCTCGTCGGGTCGCGAGGCGCCCAGGTCGCGCATGATGCTGCGCCGCGCGTCCTCCATCGCCGCAAAGGCAGCGCGGCCCGGTGCATGCAACGAGTTCGCATTGCCGCCCACGCCCAGGTTAGCCAGGCCGGGCATCAGATAGGGCGCCATGGCCTCGGCCGCTTCCGCACCGAGAGGTGCGGTGGCCGCCCAGTCGAGGTAGACGTAGGTATCCGCTACGACAGCAGGCATGCCGGCGACACCTCCTTGTGCGCCGCAAGCGCAGCCAGGCGCGCCTCGTCGGCAACGGCAGCGATGTCGGCAAGGGCACGTGCCGGATCGTCGGCGGCGTACACGGCATTGCCGCACACGAGCACGTCGGCTCCGGCCGCAGCTACCCGGGCTGCCGTTGACAGGCTGATGCCGCCGTCTACTTGGACAAGCGGCGCTGCGCCCACCGCGCGCGCCATCTCTACCACGCGGGCAACCTTGTCTTCAGTTCCTTCGATATAGCTCTGGCCGGAGAAGCCGGGCTCCACGCTCATGACCAGCACCATATCGAGATCGGCGATGACCGGTGCCAGCGCGCCGGTCGGCGTATGCGGCTTGCAAGCGACGGCCGCCAGCGCCCCGGCAGCATGGATAGCCGCAACAGCGCGCGCAAGCCCCTCGGCATCCAGCGCCTCGGCGTGCACGGTGACGAGGTCGGCCCCCGCATCCAGAAACCATGGCAGCTGCTCCAGCGGATTGGATATCATAAGGTGCACATCGAGCGGCAACGAGGTCGCACGCTTCAACTGCTTGACCACGGGCACCCCCATGGTAAGGTTCGGCACGAAGTGCCCGTCCATGACATCGACATGCACGAAGCCGGCACCGGCCTCCTCGATCAGGGCCACATCGCGCCCCAACTGCATGAAGTCTGCCGACAGCAGGGACGGCGCTATCCTCACCGGTTCGAACATACTTGGCTCCTTTGTCACGCATGCATTTCAACCCATTCTAGCGCATGGCCCGGCACCTTCCTGCGCCAAGTGCGGCGGGCGGGCGAAATCAACATGCGTCCCGAAGCGCCCTTTCCTACCGAGTCTCGGCGGGAAAGGGCGCTTCGGGACGCACACCGCATTCGCCAGGAACCGGTACCGAGTAAGTCACCGCAGTGCTCCCTGCGCGGGTCCCCGAAGCCGGCGGCCCGCGCAGGCGGGCGAACCAACGGGCGAACACCCGGCAAACAGGATGTGGAAACGATAAAGGCACGGCAAACGGGACAGGGCCGACTTTATAATGAACACGTACCCGATGGAAAAGAAGGTGCGCCATGGTTTTCGCCTCACCAACGTATTTCACCTACCCTATGCCGCTCGGCCGCCTGACTATCGGCTCCGATGGGCAGGCCCTGTGCGCCATTGCCTTCGGAGAGGCGCAGCTGCCCGGCGAGAAGCGGGCCACCGAGTTGACGAATCGGGCTGCCAACCAGCTGCAGGAGTACTTCGCAGGGAAACGCCGCTCCTTCGACCTGCCGCTTGCACCAGCCGGCACCGATTTCCAAAAACGCGTGTGGAGAGCGCTCGAAGAGATACCGTACGGCCAAACGCGCTCGTACAGCGACATAGCCCACGCCATCGGCAACCCGAAGGCCTGCCGCGCCGTCGGCGGCGCGAACAACAAGAACCCCTTGCCTATCGTGGTGCCCTGCCATCGCGTCATCGGCGCGAACGGCACCTTGGTAGGCTACGGAGGCGGCACGAAGATCAAGACGTACCTGCTCAACCTGGAACGGCACGCCATCGAATCCGACGGCTAGAGCGCAGTCGGCCTCCTTGCGCCGCCACCGGATCGTCGGCGATGGCGATCCCGTCGTCGCTCCACGAGTTGAAGACATCCGCTCTCATCCCCGATGTTATCGCTTATAATCGGGAACATCCAAGCAGCTGCCCTGTAAGGAAAAACGAGAGAGGAACTTTGCGTCGTGAGCGGATACGTCTCGAACATCGTAGTGGGATTTCTGACCTTCCCGCTTATTGCGGCAGTCATCACGCTGCCTTATATGGTCTACCAGTACCGCAAGTTCGGCTCCATTCCCTGGCTGCGTTCGCTGATCGTGTACTCGTTCGTGTTCTATATGCTGGTAGCCTACTATATGGTCATCTTGCCGCTGCCCGAAGACCACTCGGCCATCGTGCCCTACGCAGCCACGCCACAACTGGCTCCCTTCAACTTCGTAAGACTGTTCCTGGAAGGGACGACCGTGTCGCTTTCCGACCCGTCAACCTGGAAGGGCCTGCTGCACGATCCGAACGTCTACGAGGCCCTCTTCAACGTGCTGCTGCTGGTACCCCTGGGCATGTACCTGCGCTACTACTTCAGGCGCACCTGGTGGCAGGCCCTGCTTATCGGGTTCGCCACGACCCTGTTCTACGAGCTTTCCCAGCTCACCGGCCTCTGGGGCATCTACGAGCACCCGTACCGTCTGTTCGATGTGGATGACCTCATACTGAACACGCTGGGCGCCATGGTGGGCTTCTGGCTGGTGGGGCCCGCCCTGCGGGCGCTGCCCGACATACGCCTGGTGAACGAAGAAGCCCGCGAGGCGGGCGTGCGTGCCAGCGTCACGCGACGGGCGCTGTCGTTTTTGGTGGACTTCGCGGTTGCGGGGGCAGTGGCGGCCCTCGCGCTGCTCGCAGCAAGAGTACTCGGCGCACCTGAAACCTTAGCGGCGAGCGGCGTGTCATGGATGGATGCTCAGACCTGGGCAAACCGCGTGAGCCTGCTTGCGTTCTTCGTCGTGGCGCCCACCCTCACGCACGGCCAGACCCTGGGCCAAAAGCTGCTACGCCTGCGCATCGTGCGCCACGACGTCTCGCCTGCGCACTGGTACCATTACCTCGCGCGCTACGGGCTGCTGTACTTGTTCGCCATCGTGCCGTTCGCTGCCTTGTCCGGCATTGTGGGGCTGGACCCCTCCAATGCATCCGAGATGGGTGCCGTGAGCGCATTTGTCGCCAACCACCAGCAAGGCCTGGTCGTCGCCTGGCTGGTGTTCATGGGCGCATGGGCCCTCTCCTTGGTCGTGCGCGCCGTACGCGCCGCCCTGAAAAAGTGCTCCTTCGTCATGCTGAACGGACTTTTGAGCAACACGCGCGTCATGACCGAGGAAGGCGTGCGCATCGAGCGCGAGCGGCGTGCCGTGCTGGACGTAGGCGATGTGGGCAAACTGGAGCGCCTGATAGCAGCCGACGGCACGTCGATGGCTGAGCTTATGGACCGCGCGGGCCATGCCGTGGCCGACGAGGTGCGCGCGCACGTACCCGACCCGGCCCCCGTCGTGGTGCTGACCGGTACCGGCAACAACGGCGGCGACGGATGGGTGGCCGCACTTGAGTTGGCGCAGGCAGGCTATCCTGTCACGCTTGTCGCACCCGATCTGGCAGAGCGTCTCTCTGCGGAGCCGGCGCGCACCGCAGCGCAGGACGCCTTTGCCGCAGCCTCCGAGCAGGGCGTGGCGCTGCGCGTGCTCATAGCGCCCGACACCGACATCCTCAACGATGCCATCGACAAGGCCGCCGCTATCGTGGACGCCCTTTTGGGCACCGGCTTTTCCGGCAACGAAGTGCGCGAGCCCTTCGCCAGCTGGATACGCGCCGCAAACCGCCGCCGTTTCGAAGGCGACCGCGGACGCGGACAAGGCCGCCATCGCAAGCGCACGCACGAACGCGGCGAACATGAGCGCCCGTTGAAAACCCTGCCCAACAAGGTAAAGCATGCCCCCGTGGCCCTCGCCGTCGATGTTCCCAGCGGGCTTTCGGCGCAAACCGGCACCGTGGGCCACCCGACATTCTGCGCCGATCGAACGGTCACCATGCTGGCCTTCAAGCCAGGCCTGGTCGCCGCCTCCACCACTCCTTGGACCGGGGGCGTGAAGCTGGCGAAGCTGGGCGTGGACGTGTCTGCCTACCGAGCGAAGATGGAAGCATTGGCGGAGCCGGGCGGCGCGGAATAGCGAGGCCGAGGGCACATCCCCACCTCGCCGATGCTCTTTGTGCGCGCCGCATTTCCGCGTTGCCGGCAACCAGGGCATAAAAATGCCCTCCTCAGGTTGGGGGACCGGAGGAGGGCTTTGCAGTACGCACTAAGGAGAAGGGGAAGGTGCGTATGCTTCACGTGTCCGTCGGGGGTTTGAGAGAGGAGGGGCTCACACGAGAGACGAGACGGCGGACACTTGGAGGGGTCTTCGGTTTTCAAAGATGCACCCCACTCCCCTCGGGCTCCCGGAAAAGGATCTGCCTGGATCGTTTCGGTGCGCTGCCTACCTTAAGCCACGACCCCGACGCGCGCAAGGCGATTCCAGCTTCGGTAAAATTACGGTGGGCACGCTGTCATCAGGGCGAAAGAAAAGAAAAGAGGGACAGCCGCCGAGGCGTGCAGGCCTACCGTTCGCAGAGGAGGCACCTGCTTCGACCCCTGTGCCGGCAGCGCTATTGCAACCCTCCCCGACCGCCCGCAAGGTGCGCAGCGTACGCCGAGCCGGCGGCGCCTCGCAGCTAAACGTGCTGGGTACATAAGCCCCCATCAAAGGTATCTGCACCCGGTCGCTCGTGCCAGCAGTCTGCTCGCTGCCGGCACGAGCGACGGACTCAATGCCTTATAGCCCGTAAAACTCCGTCGTGAGCGGGCGACCGGTGAGATCGCCTACCACGTCGCGCGGATCGGCGCCTTCCCAGACGATACTGCGCACGACATCGGTGATAGGCAGCTCAACCTGGTACTGAGCCGACAATGTGGCAATAGTGCGGCACGCTAGCGCGCCTTCGGCCACCATATGCGTCTGCGCCGTGAAGTCGTCGAGCGTGCCGCCTTCGGCCAAGAGTTTGCCGAAACGGCGGTTGCGCGAGTGCTCGGACGTGCAGGTGGCAATGAGGTCGCCGGTACCGGCAAGCCCCATGCACGTAATGGCCTGGCCGCCTGCACGCACCACCAGACGGCTCATCTCGGCCAAGCCGCGCGTCATGAGCATGGCGGCCGTATTGTCGCCGTAGCCGATGCCGTAGGACAGCCCCACGGCGATGGCGATGACGTTCTTGAATGCGGCACAGAGCTCCACCCCGCACACGTCGTCGCTGATATAGGTACGGAACGTCTCGCTGGCGAACAGGTCGCGGAAAAACATCGCCGTAGCCTCGGTGGGGCTCGCAACGACCGTGCCGGACGGAATGCCGCGGATGACCTCCTCGGCATGGTTCGGGCCGGAGAGCACGGCCAGGCGGCCCGGGTTGCCGAGCTCTGCCTCGAACACCTCTACGGGCAACAGACCGCTTTCCTCCTCCACGCCCTTCGAGCAGATGATCAAGGGGAAGTCGGGGGCTACCAAACCGTCGAGTTTCTGGGCCACCTCACGCATCAGGCTCGACGGCGTAACGATGACGCCCGCCTGCGCGCCCGCAAGCGCATCCTCGTAGGAAAGCGTGGCCCGGATGCGCTCATCGAGGACGACGTCACTCAAATAGCGCACGTTGCGATGGCTCGCGTTCACGCCCTCCACCACTTCAGGCTTGCGCGCCCACAGGCGCACATCGTTGCCGTTGCCCCCCAGCACCTGGGCCAACGCCGTTCCCCACGAACCTGCCCCGATAACAGCTACGTTCATGCGCGGTCCTTCTTCTTATCGCCGATGCGGCTTTCCGTGCCAGCACGCAAACGCTTGATGTTCTCGCGATGGGCCCAAACGACCGTCAGCCCCGCAATCGAGCAGAACACCCAGGCCAGAGGAGCAAAGGTCGCAAACAGGAAGTAGTATGCCGCGAAAAAGGGCACCGCTGCCGCCGAGGCGATGGAGCCGATAGACACGCGCTTCGTCGCCACCACCAGCACAATGAAGATAAGCAGCTCGAGGCACGCACCAAGGGGCCCGAACGTCATAAACAGGCAGCCCACTGCCACCGCGATGCCCTTGCCGCCCTTGAACTTGAGCCAGGGGCTGAAGATATGTCCCCACGTGCAGGCCAGAAAGGCGATTCCCAACAGCGTGGCCGGATTCGCCAGCACATTCGCCTCGATCCCTTGCCCGACTATCATCGAGGAGGCCACGCCGGCGAGCACGCCGGACAACAGGCCCTTGCCGAAGTCGAGCACGAACACCGCGTAACCGCCCACCTTGCCCATCGTACGGATAGCATTGGTGGTGCCGATGTTGCCCGATCCATGCTCGCGGATGTCGGTGTGGTAGAACACCTTCGAGATGATCAGCCCGAAGGGGATAGAACCCAACAGAAAGGATACGACGAACAGGCCGATGGCGACGAGGGCAAAATATTCGATTCCGTTCATACTCCCCTAGTCCTTCTTCTTGAATTTCATCTTGATGGGCGTGCCTTCCAGGTCAAAGGCCTCGCGCATGCGGTTTTCCAGGAAACGTTCGAAGTTGTCGGTGACCACGTCGGGGCGGTTCGCAAAGAACGTGAAGAACGGCGGGCGGCATCCCGTCTGCGTGACGTACTTCATGCGCAGGATGACCTTGCCCTTGGTGACGGTATGACCCGACTCCCGGATACCGGCAAGCCAGGTATTCAGCTTGTTCGTGGGGATGGTCTGGCTGAAGTTTTTGTAGGCGGTGTCGAGGGCGTCCCAGATACGGTCGACCTTCTTGCCCGTAAGCGCCGAGATGGCAATGACCGGCGCAAAACCCACGAACATCATGCGGTCGGCGATGCGCTCGCGGATCTCGGCCTTGGCCTCGGGGCCTTCCACCAAATCCCACTTGTTTAGCACGATAACCATGGCGCATCCGCGCTCAAGCGCATAGCCGGCCACGCGCTGGTCCTGGTCGGTAAGCCCGAGCGTGGAATCGACGACCAGCAGCACCACGTCGGCCCGGTCGATGGCGCGCATGGCGCGCACGTAGCCGTAGTACTCTACATCCTCGTCGATCTGGCTCTTGCGACGAAGTCCCGCCGTATCGACAATGGTGTAGCGCGTGCCCTCGTGTACGATATGCGTGTCGATAGCGTCGCGCGTGGTGCCCGCCACATCCGACACGATGGAGCGGTCGTTGGCCGTAAGCCGGTTCGTCAGCGACGACTTGCCCGCATTCGGGCGGCCGATGATGGCGACGTTGATGGACTGCTCGCCCTCGCCGTCCTCTTCGTGCAGCTCGATTTCGCGCAAGGTCTCCACGATGGCATCCAGCAAATCGCCCGTGCCGTGACCGTGCGTGGCCGACACCGCCCAAGGATCTCCCAACCCCAGTTGGTAGAATTCCCACATCTCGTCTTCACGATTCGGGGTGTCCATCTTGTTCACCGCCAAGAACACCGGCTTCTTCGTCTTGCGCAGGATGCGTGCGACCTCTTCGTCGTCGGCGTTGATGCCGGTCTTGCCATCTACGAGAAACACAACGACATCGGCCTCGTTCGCACCGGCAATCGCCTGGTTGCGGATGGAGCCCTGGAAGGCATCGTCGTCACCCATTTCGATGCCGCCGGTATCGACCAACTTGAACGGCACGCCGTTCCAGTCGGCTTCATGGTACGAACGATCGCGGGTGACGCCGCGCATCTCATGTACTATGGCCTCATCGGCCTGGGCTATACGATTCACGAAGGTGGACTTGCCGACATTCGGCCGTCCGACCACCGCAACGAGTGGCAGGGGCATGGTGACACCTCACAGATTGGTTCGGTTAACGTCGAGCTAGCGCCCGACCAGGGTGACGATTTCCCTCAGGAAATCCGTCGCGTTACAGGATACCACGGCAAGCGGCACACCTGCGGCCTTCTCCATATCCTCCAAACTCATGTCATCAAGCGTAACCATGTTGTCATTGAACACGACGCGCGGCATGACGAACAGGAGCCCCTCGCCTCGCGCGCATTCCTCGCGGACGGCGGCGGCCATATCGCAGCCGCAGAGGAGGCCAGTGACATCGACGTTGCCGCCGAAGAACTCGTTTTCCACGAACAGCGGCTCGAACAGCCCCGAGAGCGGGCTTGCCGCAACCAGCGGGCCGAGGAAGTGGCGCGTAGCGCAGCCGGCCACATAACGGACCCGCACATCCGCAGCGCGCAACGCCGCCGCGCAGCGCTCGATCGAGCCGTCGCGCGCAGCCTGCTCCCAATCGTCCACGAACGAGCGGATAATGCCCACACCGTCCTCGAACATGCCGAAGTCGCCGTAGTGCGCCGCGGGCGGCAGGTTGTCTAGCAGTTCGCTTCCATAGGCGTTGTGGTAGAACTCGTCGGCAGGATAGGCCCAGAGCATGCCGCGCTCGGCCAACGCGCGCTCTTGAAAGGGCACGACCAGGTCCATCACGGCGCGCGACGACATCGGGTCGTTGAAGCTGCGGCTAAAGCAGGTCTGGTGCTTGGTGAATCCGAGGGGCACGATGCACACGTCCAGAATGCCGGGGCGATCGTAGGCCCAGGCCAGCGTTTGCTCGAGCACGGCACCGTCGTTCTGGTCCGGTACGAGCACGATCTGCGCATGGAACCGGATGCCGCGCTCCAGCAGGCGCTCAAGCACGTCAATGCCATGCTGCGCATGCTTGCCGATCATGCGGCGGCGCACCTCCGGGTCAGCAGCATGCAGGGACAGGCGCAAAGGCGATATCTGCTGCTCTGCGATGCGTGCCTCGTCCTCAGCGTTCAGGTTCGTGAACGTGACGAACGTGCCGGCAAGGAAACTCAGGCGGAAATCGTCGTCGCGCAGGGTGAGCGAGGGGCGCATGTCCTCGGGCAGCTGGCGCATGAAGCAGAACGTGCAGGCGTTGCGACACTGCTTCACGCCGTCGAACACCACGCCGTCGAATTCAAAGCCCCAATCCTCGCCCGGCTCGCGCACTAACTCCACCTCGCCTGCGTCTCCGTCAAGGTCGATATAGCCGAGCACGACCTCGTCATCGGCGGCCAACCAGCGCCAATCGATGATATCGCGTAGCGGACGGCCATCAACCGAGCTAACGAAACAGCCCGGCTCGAACCCCGCATCGTCGGCAGGACTTTCCGGAACCACGGCTGCCACGAGCGCGCGCGGAGGCTGCGCAGCGCCTCGAAGGCTGCGCATCTCGCGCTCCGCATCGACCGTAGGATAAACGCTCACCCATGAACCTTTCAACAAGAAAAGACAATAAAGTTTATCACAATGCCAACCTGATTAAGGTACCCCTGCTTTCTCATTTGCATCTCATTTGCTGCCACAACATTTCACTCCTGCTTACCACCAGGCTTATCACCAGGCCTCCAGTTGTGCAACCACGGCTTCGATCTGATCTTCAGGCGTCGAGGCCCCCGCGGTCACGCCGACGGTCGTGCAGCCCTCAAACCAGGTGGGATCCAACTCGGCGGGGGCTTCCACGTGATGCGTGCGTGCGCAGGCAGCGGCGCAGATATCAGCTAGGCGCGTGGTGTTCGACGAGTTGCGGCCGCCGATGACCACGATAGCATCCACGCTGTCAGCTAGGGCTGCCGCGGCCTCTTGCCGCTGGCTAGTGGCAAAGCAGATGGTGTTCTTCACCAAAGGCTCGATTCCCCGCTCGGCCAAGGCCGCCACGATAGCGTCGAGCGCCGAGCGGGTCTGCGTGGTCTGCACAACGATGCCCACCGGATCGGCAATGCCAACGGGCAGATCGGCAGGATCGGCCACTACCGACACCGCGCCACCTGCCTCATGCGCATAGGCGACCAGGCCCTCTACCTCGGGATGACCCGCCTCCCCCACTACCACGACATGGCGGCCTTGGGTCGCCAGCGCGGCGGCGGCCTTCTGCGCGCGCATGACGTGCGGACAGGTGGCGTCCACCAGCGGCAGATTCCTCTCGACAACCGAGCGCTTCACCGCGGGCGTCACGCCGTGGCTGCGAATGATGACCGTGCCCCCGTACCCCACCTCCGACACCTCGCCCACGGCGCTGATACCCCGCCGAGCCAGGTCGCTTACCACCTGCGGATTATGTATGAGAGGACCCAGCGTATAGGCGCGACCGCCCTCGCTCACGCTGGCAAGCGCCAAGTCCAAGGCGCGCTGCACGCCGTAACAGGCCCCGGCGAACTCAGCTCTGATCACGTTCATGGAAGCATCCTTTCCCCGGACGACCGCACGCCGCCCGACCCCTATGCCGCCGCAGCAGCCTCCTGCCGCTTGGCCTCGCGCTCTGCCCGCAGGGCAGCCACCAGCTCCTCGGTCGTATGCTCGGGTACCGGGTGGGCGGCGAACACGGCGGTGAAGTCACGGCCGCCGGGGAACAGGGCTGGCATGTCTACCTGCTCGCGGGGAACCCGCTGCGACAGGGCAAAGCATTCGCGCATGGCGTACCAAGTGCAGCCGTCCAGGCGGTCTTCCTTCGGCAGGAAGTCGAAATCGCCCACGAGCAGCGGGCGGCCGTACTCGATGGTAATCTTGGGGAAGCGGAAGCGCTCGCCCTTGCGTTTCACGTTCTCGGCATCGCGCACGGTCATGGGCAAGATCGGGGCCTTCCCCATCTTAGCGATGAAGGCCGCCCCGGAATGGATCTCGGGTGCCATGGAACCCTTGCCGCGGCGCGTGCCCTCGGGCATGATGCCCACGATCTGGCCGGTCTTCAGCATATGCGTAGCGCGCTTTATGGCCGTGCGGTCGGCGGCGTCGCGTTTGATGGGAAACGACCCCACACGGGAGAGAATCTGGCCCACCAGGCCATGCACCTTGGGGTAGAGGTCCTCGCGGCCCATGAAGCGTATCCACTGCTGGGGGCGCGTGGCCAGGTACATGAAGACCACATCCAGAAACGACGTATGGTTGCCGACGACGACCAGGCCGCTCTCGCCCGCGAAACCGCGTATGCTCTCGCGGCCGTCAACGTGGTAGCGGAAGCACACCTTGAATACGGAAGCCAAGAAACCCCAGATGAGGTTGCCTGTCCAACGAGGCGCCTGCTGCTCGTCAGACGTGCCGTCGAAGGGCATGTCCCATATCTTCTTGTACGGGGTGATCAGGCTCATCGCACGCCCTCGCCCACGCTCGCATCCGCCACAGGGGCCCCCTTCGCGCGCGCCATGTCGCAGATACGGCTGATGACCTCCTCGATGTAGCTGCCGGTCGAATCCAAGTGCGCCGCATCCTCGGCGGGTTTCAAGGGCGAAGTGGCACGCGAGGAGTCATGGTCGTCGCGCCGTCGCAGGTCGGTCAAAACTTCTTCGAAATCGATGGACCCGATACCGCGATCGACGTTCTGACGTACGCGGCGGTGAGCCCGCTCCTCGTCCGATGCGGTCAAAAACACTTTCACCTCGGCCTCAGGGAACACGACGGTACCGATGTCGCGCCCCTCCACCACGTAGTCGCCACCGCAGCCGATGCGGCGCTGCTGCTCCACCAGGGCCTCGCGCACCGAAGGTGCCGCCGACACGGGGCTGACGGCACGGTCGATCTCGGCGGTACGGATGGCATCGGTGACGTCGGTGCCGCCGATAGACACCCGCTTGGGCGCCGGGTCGCCCGCCTCGTGGCCGAACGCGATGTCGTGGGTACGTGCCACCGCACCAAGCGACGCATCGTCGTCAAGCGCCACGCCGTCGGCGAGGGCCTGCCAAGCGATAGCGCGGTACATGGCGCCCGTGTCCAGACAGGAGAAACCGAGCTTCTTCGCCACGGCTTTGGCAACCGTGGATTTGCCGGCCCCGCTCGGGCCGTCGATAGCGATGATCATCGTGCCAACCTTTCGATGTCTTCCAAGAACTGCGGATAGCTTATCCTCACGGCGTCAAAGTTCTCCACGCACACAGGCGTGTTGCCGGTGAGCCCCGCGAGCGCCCAGGTCATAGCCAGGCGATGGTCACCCTTCGAGTCCAGGGTGACCCCTTCGGGCACCGCCAGGCCGGGCTGCCCTTCGACGTACAGGTCGTTGCCGTCGATATAGGCTTCCGCTCCCAGGTGCGCCAGCCCTTCGACCACGGCGGCCAGGCGGTCGGTTTCCTTCACGCGCAACTCTCCCACCTCGCGAAACACCGTCACGCCACGGGCAAAGGCGGCGACGAGCGCCAGCACCGGCACCTCGTCGACGATCGAGGCGATCTTCTCGGCCGGCACCTCGCACCCGTGCAGGTTGGCGGTATAGCACACCGAGATGGTGCCGAAGGGCTCCTTGCCAGCGGCACCCGTCCGCTGCACGGACACCTCTGCCCCCATGCGCTCCAGCGTGCGCGTGAAGCCGATGCGCGCCGTATTCAGGCTGACGTTCTCCACCTGGATGGCGCTATCGCGCTTCAATACGGCGGCGCACACCAGGAAAGCAGCCGACGACGGATCGCCAGGCACATGCACCTCGCAGGCTGCGAGGCTCTGCGGTCCGGTCACGCCGGCCGTGCAGTTGGCGGCTGTCGTTGACACGCCGAATTCCGGCAGCATGAGCTCGGTGTGGTTGCGCGAAGGTGCGGGCTCGTTGACGGTAGTCGTGCCCTTCGCGTAGACACCGGCCAGCAGCACAGCGGTCTTCAACTGCGCAGACGCCATAGGGGCATCGTAGGTGAGGGCGCGCAGGCCATGCGTGCCCCTTACCGTGAGGGGCAGCGTTTCGCGGCCTTCGGGTAAAAAGCGCACCCCCATTTTCATAAGAGGGGCGGTGATGCGCCGCATAGGACGGCGGCTGAGCGACTCATCGCCCGTGATCTCCACGGGCACGTCCCACGGTGCCAGCACGCCCATGAGCAGACGGGCCGTAGTGCCCGAGTTGCCGCAGTCCACGGCTCCTTCGGGCTTGCGGGGACCTGCCGCGCCCCAACCGGTAACGCTGCCGGCCAGGCTGCCGTCTGGCTGCTTTTCAAGGGATACCTGCGCGCCCAGCTGCCGGACGGCCGCCATCGATGAGCGCACATCGTCGGAATCCAACACGCCAGCCAAGTGCGACGTGCCTTCTGCCATAGCAGCGAACAGCACGGCACGGTGCGAGATGGATTTGTCGCCCGGCACGGTGGCTACGCCGTGCAACGGTGCGGATAGGGGCGGTATCATGGTCGAGGCGGGGCAGACAGGATCATGCGACATGGGTGTGCTCCTTCGCGGAAAGCGGGCTGAACGATACCGAGAAGCCGGCATTGATGAGCTGGGAGGATAGCTGGCCGACGTCGCCCTCGTCAGTGAGCACTAGGCTCAAGACCGCGCTGTCGGCCGTGATATGGTCGATCTCGATGGATTGGATGTTGCAGCCGACGGAGCTCGCGATAGTGGTGACCTCGGCCACGACACCGGTGCGGTCTTCCATGGGAATACGCACTTCGAGCAGCTTTTCCGTGGAAGGGACCCAGGCCGCGGGCAAGGCACGGCGGGCTTCGGCGGACTCGGCAAGCAGCGCCGTCATGCGCGGGCGGTCGCCCGCAGCAAGCGCGTCTTCGAACGAGGCGATGATGCCCTGCATCTCGCAGAGGCCTGCCGCGAGCGCGTCGGCGTTATCGAAGGCGATGCCGCACCACAGTTCCGGCGAGCCGGCGGCAATGCGCGTGGAGTCCTTGAAGCCGCCTGCGGCAAGGCGCATGAGCGCCTGCTGGTCGTCGGCATGGCGACACGCTAGCTGCACCAGCGAGGACGCCATGATATGCGGCACATGGCTGACGACGGCCACCGCTTGGTCGTGATCCTCGCGCGGCAGCGCGATGACGCGCGCTCCCAGGGAGGTGACCAGCTCGTGCAGGCGCGGGAAGTGCTCGGCCGGCGTGGCGGCATCGGGGCAAAGTATCCAATGCGCACCCTGGAACAAGTCAGCGCGCGCACCGTCGATGCCGTTCACCTCGGAGCCCGCCATGGGGTGCCCCGGCACATAGTTCTGCGGATACGGCAAAAGCGCGGCGGCACTGCGGGCGATACCGGCCTTCGTGGAGGCGGTATCCGTAACGATGCCCCGGTAATCCCAAGCAGCCAAAAGCTTGAAGTAGTCCTCGACCACGCCCACCGGCACCGCCAGAACCACCAGGTCGCACTCGTCCCTCACGAACCGCTCGAACGCCGGGTCGTCAGGCGCAGCGGCCCCATTCGTCCAACCGCGCTCTTGGGCCGAAGTACGCGTATGTGCATCCACGTCCACACCGAACACCTCGATGTCGGGCTGGGCGGCACGTAGGGCAGCCGCGAACGACGCGCCCACCAGCCCCAGGCCCACCAGGGCGATACGGCGGATGCCCCGATGGCTACCCTGCTGGTTTTGCGATCCTGTCATGGGTGGGAAGACCGCCCTTTCCTCACGTGTCGTATACGGGACGCACCTTTTCCGCGTGCGCTCCCTCATCGGCTATTCTAGCATTATCGGCGGGTGTTCACCGACCGTTCACGAGCGGCCTGGCGCCTGGCCCAACGCAGCAACCTCACCTGCGTCCAGCTGCCTCCACTCCCCTCGGGGCAGGTCGCCCAGCTGCAGCGGACCGAACGTGTCGCGATGCAGTGCCAGCACCGGATGCCCGATGGCATCGAGCATTCTTCTGACCTGACGCTTCCTGCCCTCATGTAAGCCAATGCGCACCACGGATCGCTCCTTCGCCCGCGCCGAGCAGGCACGCGCATACTGACGGGAAGCGCACGGAGGCACAACAGGAGGTACGTCCAAGGCGGCAAGCGCACGCTGCGCCCGATCGCCCTCGAGCAGCTCCACCTCCGCCGGAAGCGTCGGGCCGTCGTCCAGCTCGATGCCCTCGCGCAGATGCGCCAGCTGTCCGGGCGTGGGTATGCCCTCCACCAGCGCCGTGTAGGACTTCGTCACATGCCCGCTCGGACGCAGCAAAGCATGGCCCAGCTCTCCGTCGGTAGAAAACAGCAAAAGCCCCGTCGTATCGCGGTCGAGCCGTCCGATAGGGAACAGCCCCGGATACTGCCGCACCGGCACAAGCCCCGCCACCGTAGGGCGTTCCTGCGGGTCGGACATGGTGGTGACGACGCCCGCAGGCTTGTGCAGCATGAGCGTAACCGGGCCATCGGCAAGCCGCACGACCACGCCATCCACCGCCACCTCGTCTACCAGCGGGTCCACCTTGCTGCCCAGCTCGGTGACGACGATGCCGTTCACGGCAACGCGTCCTGCCGTCATCAGGTTCTCGGAACCGCGACGGCTGGCCGCACCTGCCCGCGCCAGGAACTTCTGCAGGCGCATGGGCACGATGCGGTCCTGGCCTCCCGCCTCCGCCACGCTACTCATCGTCCGTCTCGAAGGTAAGGCTGTCAAAGTCGATCTTCTCCACTAAGCCGAAGCTCGCGGCCATGGCACCGGCAAGCAGGCCTTGAGCCGAAGTGCTCGGTTCCGTACCGGCCGGGTGCACGGACGCTGCCGGCTGCTTGGCAGGCTGCGCGTCTGCGCCTTCGTCGTCGAAGTCGAATACGAGGCCGTCGAAGCCGTCGCCGTCGGCCGCTTCCGCCTTTTGCACCAGCGCCTCCTCGGAGACGTACACCGGCTCGCGCGTGGCAGACAGGCGCTCGCGGATGAACGCGCGTGTCTCGTCGTCGGGTGCGAACTGGTCCAAGTCGGGCAGATCCGACACCGAGCGCAGGCCGAACTTCTCTAGGAACCCCCGCGTGGTGGCGTACAGCGTCGGGTTGCCGGGGGTGTCAGCCGTGCCAGCTTCGCGCACCAGGCCTTTCTCCACCAGCGAGTTGAGGGAGCTGTCGGAGTTCACGCCACGTACCGAAGCTATGCCACCCCGCGTGACCGGCTGGCTGTACGCCACCACGGCCAACGTCTCCATAGCTGCCTGCGAGAGCTTGCGCGTATCCCACGACAGCACGTATTTCTCTATCAGCTCATGGTAGACCGGATGCGTGTACAGCCTCCATCCGCCGGCCACCTCGCGCAGCTGAATGCCGCGCTCATCGGCCTCGAAGCGCGTCCGCAAATCCACCAGCGCACGCTCCACCGCACCCGGCTCCACTTCCAGCATGTCGGAAAGCGCGATAGTGCCCACCGGCTCGTCGGTCACGAACAAAAGCGCTTCGACGGCACCGGCGATCTGGTTTTCCTGTAGTCCCTGGAACATAGCCTTCTATTCCTTTTCCTTCGCAAAAGCGGGCGCTCGCTCCAAGCCCGCCAAGTTTTGGCCCTGCGCATTGCTTTCCACCATCGACCTGCCCACCTGCGCGCATTGCCGCGTACGTTCCCTATTCCTCTTCGCCCACCGAAGTCAGCGCATCATCACCGGTAAGCATTAAGTCGCCCGAACCTTCGATATAGCAGATATCAATGTCACCGAACTGCTCAACCTGCTCGATCTTCACCATAGCGCGCTTGTAGAGCTCCAGCACGGCCAAAAACGTGACCACCACCACCGGCAGCGGCGTGCGGTCGTCCACCAACTCCGAGAAACTCAGGTTTTTCTTGTTGCGTATACGCGCATGGATGGCGCGCACGTGCACCTCCACCGGAATGGGCTTCGCAGCGATATGCTCGGACTCCAGCAGAAACACCTCGCGGCGCGCGTAAGCCTGGGCCGCCAGCAGCGCCAAGCCGTCCAGCGTGACGCTTTTCAGATAGTCCGGCATCAGGTTCAGGAAGCACGCATCCGGCCCGAACGGACGAGCATGCATGCGACCCTCAGCCACAAAGCGTGCCAACAGCGTAGAGGCGGCGTTCTTGTACTGCTTGTAGACAAGCAGTCGCTCGACCAGCATATCGCGCGCGTCGCTGGGTGCAAGCTCGGCCAGCTCGTCATCCACCGCATCGCGCTCGCGCGGGATGAGGCTTTCCGCCTTGATTTCCAGCAGAGTGGAGGCCACGAGCAGAAAGTCGCTGGCAACATCTAAGTCGAGGTTGTCCATGCGGCGCATCTCGGCTAGGTACTGGTCGGCAATCTGCGTGATGGAAATGGCACCGATATCCACCTTCTGGCGACTGACCAGGTACAGCAGAAGATCGAACGGCCCTTCAAAGCTGTCTATGCGAACCTTGTAAGACACGCTGACCGCTTATTTTCCGAACGAGAACAAGAAATCGAACACGTTGCCCGCCGTGAAGTCCAGGTAGATGCCGATGGGATTGAACTTCAAGATATAGGGCACCACGATAATCACGATCATGAAGATAGGAAATGCGTACTGCTGCACCTTGTAGTAGGTAGGCAGGTACTTCCGCGGCAGGATGAACGCGAAGATAGACGAGCCGTCCAGCGGCGGGATGGGCAGCAGGTTGAAGAACATAAGATAGAGGTTGATCAGCGAGAACATAGGCAAGAACATGGTGTAGAAGTAATAGAACAGCTGGTTTTGCGCCAGTTGGTTCACCGGCAGCACAAACGACATCACCGTGAACACCAGCGCGCCGAAGATAGCCAGCACAAGGTTCGCCGCAGGACCGGCAAGCCCCACGATGAGATCGCCCTTCTTAGGGTCCTTGAAGTAAGCAGGATTGTAGGGCACCGGCTTCGCGTAGCCGAACACGGGCATGTTCATGGCCATGAGCAGAAGCGGCATGATGACCGTACCGAACGGATCGATGTGCTTCAACGGGTTGAACGAGAGCCTGCCCGCGCGCTTCGCCGTCGGGTCTCCCAGTTTGTAGGCCGCAAACCCGTGCATGGCCTCGTGGCACACGATAGCGGGAATGAAGCTAAGCAGAGAGCAGATGAGGTAAGGTATCGATATCATAGTGCCGACCAGTCTAGCGCAATGAACCCCACCCGCCATGCGGGCAGGGGAAATTTCACAAGTTCGGACAAACGGGGAAGCTCGGCTGAAGACCGGCAGCGTCTACCTCAGCTGCGGCCACCCCTGCTGGCGCAGGGCCTCGTAAGCAGCGACAGCCACGGCGTTCGAGAGGTTCAGGCTGCGCAGGCCTTCGCGCATGGGAATACGCACGCAGCGGTTCGCATAGGCCTCGACGAGCCACAGGTCGAGCCCACGGCTCTCGCGACCGAACACCAGGAAGGCTTCGTCGCCGTAGGATGCGTCGGCGAAGCTGCGCCGCGCCTGGCCGGTGAACAGGTGCAACTCGTCTGCGCCGTGCGCCTCGAAGAACGCGTCAGCACACGGCCACTGCACGATATCTACCTCGTCCCAGTAGTCGCACCCGGCACGCTCGAGGTTTCTCTGCGTAAGGCGGAAGCCCATCGGCTCAACCAGGTGCAAGCGTGCGCCGATGCACGCACAGGTGCGGGCGATGTTGCCCGTGTTCTGAGGGATCTCCGGTTCGACCAAAACGATGTTGAGCATCAAAATCCTTTCGCATGCGCAGAGCGGCAAAACCAGGACATACCCCCTACCGTTATACCAGGGTCTTGCAGACCCGATCGAACGGCTTGGGCAGCACCCTCGCCACTTTCCCCGCAGCGAGGGGCCCCACCCCGTCTACGCCTGCTCCTGCTGCTTCGCCATCTCCTCTTCCAGCTCTTCGGTGAGCAGGAACCACTCCTCTTCAGTCGCGGACAGGCGCTGTTTGAGCCTGGTATGCTCGGCCACCGCATCGGAGGACACGTCCTCGTTCACGTAGAACGCCGGGTCGGCCATAAGCTCCAGCAACTCGGCCATACGCTCGTTGTCGCGCGCCATCTGGCGGTCCAGCTCGGCGATGCGCTTGCGGTGGTTCTTGAGCGCGGCGTAGGCGCGGTTGCGCGCCTCGGCCTCGCGGCGTTTCTGCTCTTTGGTCTTAGGCGAGCTCGCGCGCGGAGCCGTCAGCTCGACGGCGGGCGAAGACGCCGCCTCCTTGCCTGCCGAACGGTCGCGGCGATTCACGTTCACGACGGTTTTGGCGCTCCCGGCCTTTCCCGCCCCGCGCTCGCCAGATGCCCCCGAGCCAGCCTTGGCCGATCCCTTGCCAGACGTCTTGCCTGACCCCGACTTGTCCGTTTTCTTGCCGCCCTCGCCCATGACCTCGTCCACCAGCGAGCACGCCTCCGGCGGCGGGCCGTCCAGCTGGCCGCTCTTGAACAGGTAGTAGTCGTAGTCGCCGTCGTAGTTCGTCACGCGGCCGGGCTCCACCTCAACGACGCGGTTGGCCACGCCGCGGATGAGGTGCCGGTCGTGCGTGATGAACAGGATAGTGCCCTCGAACGCGCGCAGAGCCTGCTCCAAGATGTCGGCGCTGGCAATGTCCAGGTGGTTGGTCGGCTCGTCCAAACACAGCAGCGGGCGCGGGGCCACGAGCATCTTCGCAAGCGCCAGACGGCTCTTCTCGCCGCCCGAGAGCACGCTCACACGCTTGTCCACGGCGTCTCCCGTGAACAGGAAGGCGCCCAAAAGCGTGCGTACCTGGGAGATAGTCCAGCCGGGCGCCACGCGGTCCAGCTCCTCGAACACGGAGTTGCCGGGATGCAGCTCTTCGAGCTGGTGCTGCGCGTAGTAGGTCTTCGTCACGTGCACGCCATACTCGATGCTGCCCGCGTCGGGGGCCATAGCGCCCGCAATCATCTTCAGCAGCGTGGACTTGCCGGCACCGTTGGGACCGACCAGCGCGATCTTGTCTCCGCGGTATACGGTGAAGTCGAAGTTGTCGTACACCTTCTTGTCGCCGAAGTGCTTGGCAAGCCCTCGTGCGCGCACCACCTCATCACCCGTACGAGGAGGCTGCTTGAAGTTGAAGCGAACCTTCTTCTTCTCTTCGGGAATCTCGATGCGCTTGATCTTCTCCAGCTTCTTCACCCGGTCCTGCACCTGCTTGGACTTCGTGGGCTTATAGCGGAACTTCTCGATGAACGCCTCCATGTGCGCGATCTCCTCGGCCTGCTTGGCCGCCTCGGCGCGCAGGCGTTCTAGGTTCTCCTCGCGCATGCGCAGGTAGGCCGAGTAGTTGCCCTTGTACAAGATCACCTGACCGTTATCCACCTCGGCCACGCGGTCGACCATGTTGTCCATGAACGCACGGTCGTGGCTGACCACGACGACGGTGCCGGTATAGCCGCGCAGGAAGCCCTCAAGCCACTTCACGCTCTCGAGGTCCAGGTGGTTCGTCGGCTCGTCAAGCAGCAGCACCTCGGGGTTGCGGATGAGCAGCTTCACCAGTGCGATACGCATCTGCCAGCCGCCGGAGAACTCGGTGGTGACGCGGGCAAGGTCGGCCTCCTTGAAACCAAGCCCGAACATGACGCTGCGTACCTTTGCCTCGATGGTGTAGCCGCCTAGCACTTCGTAGGCATCGCGGGCACGTCCCGCAGCCGCAAGCTGCTGGGCGGTAGGATCGTCGCCGAGGGCTGCTTCCAGTCGATGTAGGTGCTGCTCTGCTTCCAACACTTCTACCTGGGAGGACAGCACTTCTTCAAAGATAGCCCTATCGGGCATCTCGATGGCTTCCTGCTCCAGATAGCCCACGCGCGCGCCTTTGGCGAACAGCACGCGACCCTCGTCGGCATCTTCCATACCCGCTACAATGTTGAGCAGCGTGGTCTTGCCGGCACCGTTCGGGCCGACCAACGCCAGACGCTCGTATTCTTCGAGGCGAAACGTCACGTCGTGGAAAAGCTGGCGCCCTCCGAACGACTTGGATATATGTTCGAGCTGCATGATCATAGTGCGCGCGTACTTTCTGCTTGGGGTGGTTTTTGCTCGGCGGACATCTCGGGAACCGACAACGCCGTTACTCGCCCGCCTGGCGGCTCGTACCTACTCGGCCAGCCGCAACTTGTCTATGATAGCGGAAGAAGCCACCTTGTGCGAAGCGGCTTCCCCGATCTACGACAAGCGACTACAACGCGCACGCCACGAAGGGAGACGCCGCTCTATGACGACGAATCCGAACACCAGCATACATGACCTGCGTCTTCGGCAAGGTTCCCCGGCAACCAAGCAAACAGGGTCGCACACAGCAGGGTCGCTCGTAGCCGCCGCCTTCATCGTCGCCGTCTCCTTCATTGCTCGGCGGTTCTACCGCTGACAAGCGTCGCACCCTGTAGGTTTCTCGAATATCCCCCACATGCTCAGGCCCCGTTTGAAGAGTGCTCGCAGGACAGGCCAGCATTGCCGTCTTTGCACAGGTTGGCGCAGCTACCAGCATGTTTTTTCGCCCAGTCCGCTTCCTTTCGCTTTCGCTTTCATCCTCGTCTGGACCGAAGCCATCCTCTTCTCTGGAGCACGCTCCACATCAAACAGTTTTGGAAAAGAAAATTTCATCGGCTTCTCTTGACTTCGAGCCTGCTCCAAGTGGTTCAATAGCGTCTACGCGAAAGGACTCGCACATGAAAACCGCCGAAATGAGTAAAATTTACGGGATGAGCGCCGATACGCTGCGCTATTACGAGCGTATCGACCTTTTGCCGGACGTGACGCGCAATCCCAGCGGCATCCGCAACTATAGCGAACAGGACTGCGCACGCATCCAGTTTGTGAAGTGCATGCGCGGCGACGAGCAGTAGCGGCAAACCGTCGCCGCGCCATCGCAGCAGCAGCTCAGGGCACTCCGTTCGCCCCAAGTTTTGAAGATTCCTCCACGACCGGCCAAATCCACCCTTGCGCATCAGGCCAACTACCGGTAGAATATCCAAACGTTGCGCAGCGCAGCACAGTACGGTCGCTTGGCTCAGCGGGAGAGCATCGCCTTCACACGGCGGGGGTCACAGGTTCAAATCCTGTAGCGACCACCAGAAACTTGCAGGTCATCGGGGTAAAAGCCGGTGGCCTTTTCA
>NZ_JAVWUP010000014.1:0-34052 GCF_036667095.1 Gordonibacter sp.
CAGTGACGCCACGGGTATGAACCGTGTGCTCTAACCAACTGAGCTACACCGCCATGTTGAAAAAATGGAGCCTGCGATCGGACTTGAACCGACGACCTCTTCCTTACCAAGGAAGTGCTCTACCTGCTGAGCTACACAGGCGAAAAATGGTGGGCGCGCTAGGATTCGAACCTAGGTAAGCAAAGCTAACGGGTTTACAGCCCGTCCCCTTTAACCACTCGGGCACACGCCCATGATTCGCTTAATTCATGTGTATTTATCAAGCTGCCTGCCGCGTTTTCGGTTGATCCGAACGCGCGAGCAGATGAATAATACGCTAGGTTTCAAACCGTGTCAACTACCTACACGCCCCCGGGAGTGTCTTCACGATTCCTCCTCTTTCCTGAAGAAACGTCTCGAAAAGCCTTTATACCCGGCAATCTGGTTGCATTATTTTTCCGAGCCGAGCGCTTCCCCGCGCACATGATTGGTTCACCATATATATAGTAGAGAAGCGCTCTCGGTTGCTCCGCAACGGATTCCCCAAGACCCTCCCACCGCCCACTCTTTCCTTGCGCAGAATAGACTGCTCCATCCGCGAGACGGAGAGGGCAAAAGCGACCCTACTATATGTTGAATAAGCAGTTCTGTATTTTGTGGTCATCTATTTCCCCAGTTCCACGGCCTGTTTGCCTTCGTTTGACGACTTTGAAACGGATGAGAGGTATCCGCTCCAAAAAGCCCCATCGTTGAACTGGACTTATGAAAAGCGTCCATAACCTTTTTTGCCCATCAGGACAAACGTGCTATGATTCGCTCTGCTTTTGCCCCATACACACCACTTGCTCAATCTAGGAGGTTTCATGAGAGAGCAGACTAACGCACTCAGCAGGCGAGCGTTCATCGGCGGTGCCGCTATGCTCGGTGCCGCATCCATCGTAGCTCCCGCTACCGCTTTCGCAGAGACGGCCGCCGAAAAACAGGCCGAGGCGGATTCAGTGCGCAACCAGCTTATCGGGCTGCAGGCCGATCTCGAGGCGGCTGACGTAAATTACGGTAAGGCAGTTGGCGAACAAGCTGCTGCCCAAGCGTCCATGGAGGTCGAGCAGGCCAAAATAGACGAGGCGACCCAAAAGATCGCCGGCGTTCAAGACAAACTTGGCACACGGGCGCGCAGCATGTACCGCTCCGGGTCCTCTACGTTCCTCGACTTCGTCATCGGCGCAAGCACGTTCGAGGAGTTCACCCAGAACTGGGATCTGCTGAATAAAATGAACGAGGACGACGGCAAGATGGTCGACCAGACAAAGACGCTGCGCGAAGAGCTCCAAGCTTCCAAGGACGAGTTTGCTCGCCAGGAGCGAATCGCAGCCGACAAGGCTGCCGAAGCCAAGGCCATCCAAGACGAGGTGGCAGCGAAAGTCTCAAACGCAGCCGTGCTGCTCAATACGCTTGATGCAGAAGCTCGCGCCTTGCTCGAGCAGGAGCAGGCTGCGGCCGCGCGAGCCGCCTCCGAAGCGGCGGCTGCGGCCGCGGCAGCGGCAGCCGCCAGGAACCCCAGCAGCGGGTCCGGCGGAGGCTCGGGGTCGGGTTCTGGCGGAGGCTCCGGTTCCGGCAGCGGCTCTGGCTCTGACGGCTCCGGTAGCGAAGGTGGCGGCGGCGGAGCGGTCGGCTCTTACGATTCTGTCGTCGGCTATGCGATGTCGCGTATCGGATGCCCGTATGTGTGGGCTGCCGCAGGACCTAGCGAATTCGACTGTTCTGGCCTGGTACGCTGGGCGTATCTGCAGATTGGCGTTTCGCTTCCCCATCAAACGGAATCTCTCTATGCCTGTGCGAAGAACATCGTGCCGGTATCGCAAGCTCGTCCGGGCGACGTGCTCTACCGATACGGCCATGTGGGTATCGCCGTAAGCTACGGCGGTGGCCATTACGTGCATGCTCCCACCTTTGGAGCGCTCGTGCGCGACACCGATGCGCTGTCCTGGTCTGGCTTCACCGCTGCGCTGCAATTCTAGCTCCTCGCTCAATTTTGATTCTTCCTAGGAGGGCCTCGGCCCTCCTTCTTTATATGATGAGGGCCTCGCAAGACCTGGCAGGACTTCCGGGGAATGTCGATAGAGCTTTCGCGGTCGGCAGGTCTTCAGGAAGCTGCCCGACAGGGTTGCACGCCGCGAACACGCCCATCTTCCGCAGGCTCGAGAAAGGCTGACAAAGGCTTTCCCAAGACTATGATGCCGCCGGAGGCAAGGAGGACGCACCATGGCCGAGCCCGCATCGATCACCCATACCCTCGAACCTATCTTCGACGCGCGCTCGCGCGTATTGGTGCTGGGAACCATGCCCTCGCCCAAATCGCGTGAGGTTGGTTTCTATTACGGGCACCCGCAGAACCGCTTCTGGAAGGTTATGGGCACATTGTTCGGCGAGCCCGAACCGCAAGGAAACGAGGGGCGCACGGCGTTTCTGCTCGAGCACGGCATCGCGCTTTGGGACATATTGGCCTCATGTACCATCGTCGGCGCCTCCGATGCCTCCATCGCCGATCCGGTACCGAACGACTTGACGCGCATCGCCGCCTGCGCACCCTTGTCTGCCGTATTCACGACAGGAGGGACGGCCTCTTCGCTGTATCGGCGCCTGTGCGCCGATATGCTGCCGGGCATCCCCCACAGCAGCCTGCCCTCGACCAGTCCGGCCAACGCCCGCATGCGCTTGCCCGAGCTCGTTGACGCCTACCGCCCGGTTGTCGACGCGCTTTTTGCGACGGAGCCTCTCTCGCTCGGCACCTAGGGCACCTAGAGAGACACTGCTCGAGTTTACCGAATCGACCTCGACGCTCTCCCTGCAAAACCTTATACTGAACGAGGACTTCACCGAGAGGAACCGGCCGGCAAGGATGCCAGCCGCCACAGCGAACACGCGAAAGGAAGCACAATGCCCACGTACGCACAGCGGGAAAAGGACGAGCTGAGGGCGCTCAAAGCGCAGTTGGACGAGGAGTACGCCGGCATCTTGGCCAAAGGGCTCTCGCTGAATATGGCACGCGGCAAGCCCGGCGCCGACCAGCTCGATCTGAGCATGCCCCTGCTTACCGCCGTCGTTACCGCCGAGGACTGCCGTGCCGAAGATGGCACGGACTGCCGCAACTATGGCGTGCTGGACGGCCTGCCGGAGGCGAAGCGCTTCTTGGCTGCCATGCTGGACGACGAAGCCGACAACATTATCATAGGCGGCAACTCGAGCCTGACACTGATGTACGAAGCCGTGGCACGCTGCCTGGACTTCGGTACACTGGGCTCGAAACCGTGGTGCCAGTACGAGACGGTAAAATGGCTCTGCCCCACTCCGGGCTACGATCGCCACTTCGGCATCACCGAAGCGTTTGGCATACAGATGATCCCCGTACCCATGACCGAGGGCGGCCCCGACATGGACGAAGTGGAGCGCCTAGTGGCGGACGACGCATCCATCAAGGGCATCTGGTGCGTTCCGAAGTATTCGAACCCCGGTGGCGTGACCTATGCAGACGAGGTCGTGCGCCGCTTAGCCTCCATGCCGTGCGCAGCAGAGGACTTCCGCATCTTCTGGGACAATGCGTACTGCGTGCACCATCTCTATGACGAGGCAACCGAGCAGGACCAACTGCTCGACATCGCGACGGCATGCCGAGAGGCGAACAACCCGCACCGCTGCTTCAAATTCGCCTCCACCTCCAAGGTGACGCACCCAGGCGCCGGCATCTCCGGTATTGCCGCCAGCCCCGAGAACATCGCCGAGATCAGGCAGCGCATGGGCGTGGGCACGATCGGCTACGACAAAATCAACCAGCTGCGCCATGTGAAGTTCCTGAAGGATGCCGAAGGACTGGCACGCCACATGTCCCAGCATGCGGCTATTCTGCGGCCTAAGTTCGAGCTGGTGGTACGCAAGCTCGAAGAAGGCTTGTCCGATGTGGGCGACTGCTCGTGGTCGAACCCCCGCGGCGGCTACTTCGTGTCGTTCGACGCGCCCGAGGGCACGGCCAAGCGCATCGTGGGACTTGCTAAGGAAGCCGGCGTGATTATGACGGGTGCAGGTGCCACCTGGCCCTACAAGCAAGATCCTACCGACAGCAACATCCGCATTGCGCCGACACTGCCCCCGCTTGCCGAGCTTGAAGCCGCTATGGACGTGTTCGTGTGCTGCGTGAAACTCGCCTGGATCGAAAAGCTTTTGGAGGCGTAAGTAAACGGGGAGAGCAGGCAGGAGCACTCGGGCGCAAGGGGCGATGCAGATAAAATCCCACAATCTGGCAGACGAATCGGCCCCTCTACGGCTCGATCGATGCCTTGATAGCCTGGACGTCGACCTTGCCCGTAGGTAGTTTCGGCAACTTGTGGAAAAAGACGATGCGGTCGGGCAGCTTAAACTTGGCAAGGTGGCCCTGAGCCCAGTTGCGGAACAGCGCGCCGTCCATCGCCGTGCTGCGCTTGCAGACCAGCGCCACCGCTATTTGCTGACCCAGCTCGGGGTGAGGCAGCGGGAACGCAGCTACTTCGAGCACGGAGGGATGGGCGCTGTATAGGTGCTCGAGTTCGGCCGCGTACACGTTGAAGCCCCCGCGGATGATCATGCCGTCGATGCGACCAAGGATACGCACGTAGCCTTGGTCGTCGATAGAGGCCATGTCTCCCGTATGCAGCCAGCCGCCCTGTATCATTTCCGCCGTCTTCCCGGGATCCCTCCAGTAGCAGCGCATCATACAGGGGCTGCGTACGATCAGCCACGACACGACCATACCGAACGCCGCCCTCCTCCGCCATCCGCAGTTTGGGCGATATGGGGAAGGAGGGCGGCGTCGAGGCGCTATTGTGCGCTAAAGGGGGTATCAGAACATCTGTACTCTACTATATCGTTTTCGATTTCCAGCCGTTTCCTCAGAAAATGAACCTATACTATAGGATATCTCGCGCAGAACACGACAAGGTGGGTGAACACATGCAAAGCGTCAGTTCGGGATTATCGAACCTCATGGCCACGCTCGATCCCGATGCTGCCGAGAAGCTTCGTGTCGCCCAAAACAACCTGAAGTACAAGAAAACAGTACAAGCTATCTGGTCGGATAACCCCAATGGGGCCGAGTACCTACTCGCCCACACGAACAGCATCTACTTCAAAAAAGATGAAACACCGCGCAAAGGAGCCGGCAAGGACGAGGATCGGTTCGTGCTTGGAGTGTACATCGACGACTCCACCGCCCGCGCAGAGATCAACGCCCGCCGCGAGCTTTTGCGGCTGGCCTTGACGAAAGAGGGCATTCACATCGACGACCTGCTAATCCATCCCGCCATGCGAAGCGTCAAGGAACACCATCTGTTTCCCGAGTCTATCACCCACATCAACCAACTGCTGGGAAACGACCCCGCACGCGACCGAGCAATCTGCCACGCAGCCAAAACCGGCGCAGATCTCAAGGGTTCAGACCAGTCGAACCTGCTCGAAATCCTCAAGCGCGCCTTTTGTATCGCCTTCAACGACTTCGATCAAGCCGAGACCGTCCTGGAGAAAATCGAGGGCGCTGCACTTGCCGAGGTCACGTTCCGCAAGCATGACGCACGAGGTTTTCGCTGGTATCACTGCCATCTGTACGTGGATCAGTCCCACGTAAGAGGAATGGAAGCAATCGTCGCGGGATATGGCGATACGATCATATCCCGCGCAAAGCCCCTTGGACTGGGCATCCGAGATATTCTGGTGCAGGTGAGCCCCGCATCCATCCGTGGACGCCACGCCTTCCCTCCGGCCGGAAACCCCGAGCCCCTCAAGGACCTCGACTTGCAAAAACTTCGCTCCGAGTCGGCACGCGTAGCCGAAGAAGTACGCCAGACAATCCGCAAAAGCCGCTAAGGAATCGCCACCGGTCAAACCGCGCCACTGCTCAAAGAGCACGCCGTCACGCAAGGCAACGCTCCTCGTGCGAAGAGAACAAAGTCCGCCACGACCACAAGTCCTCAACGCGTTCGTCCCTATCCACGCAAACTGCGCGAACAGACAGAAAGGGTGGGATTGCCGGAACAACCCCACCCTTTCTCTTGCTGCTATTTATCAGAAGAACCTACACCTCGGCGTAGAGTTCCTTGAGCTTCTCCAGGTGCGCATAGCGATCCATAGCCGCCTTCTCGTTGCGCCCGAAGAGCTCTTGTGCGCGCTCGGGGAACTCGCGGGTCAAGCGGCTGTAACGGGCCTCGTTCATCAGGAACTCCTGGTAGCCGCCTGCAGGCTCCTTGGAGTCCAGAGTGAACTTCTTGCCGGCCTCGGCAGCCGGGTTGAAGCGGAACAGGTTCCAGTAGCCGCAGTCGACGGCCTTCTTCATCTCGTCTTGGCAGTTAGCCATGCCGCCCTTGATGGAGTGCATCTCACAGGGCGAGTAGCCGATGATAAGCGACGGTCCGGGATACGCCTCGGCCTCGGCGATTGCCTTGATGGTCTGGGCCGGCTTGGCACCCATGGCAACCTGCGCCACGTACACGTAACCGTACGCCATGGCGATCTCGGTGAGGCTCTTCTTCTTGATGTCCTTACCGGCGGCTGCGAACTGGGCAACCTGGCCGATATTGGTAGCCTTGGAAGCCTGGCCACCGGTGTTCGAGTACACCTCGGTGTCGAACACGAACACGTTCACGTTCTCACCAGAGGCCAGCACGTGGTCGAGGCCACCGTAGCCGATGTCATAGGCCCAGCCGTCGCCGCCAAAGATCCAGACGGACTTCTTGGCCAGGTACTCCTTGTTCGAGAGGATGCGTACCGCCAGCTTACTGGTCGCAGCAACCTTCTCAAGTTCGGCCACATACGCCTCGGCGGCCAGCTTGCCTTCCTCGACGTTGTCGCGCGCGTCGAGCCATGCCTGCGCGGCAGCCTTAACGGCCTCGCCCACGTCGCTGGCTAGCAACTGCTCGGTATCGGCCACCAGCTTGTCGCGCACCGCCTCGTGGCCCAACAACATGCCCAGACCGTGCTCGGCGTTGTCCTCGAACAGAGAGTTCGACCACGCCGGACCATGGCCGGCCTTGTTCAGGGTATAGGGAGAGGTGGCCGCAGGACCGCCCCAGATCGACGAGCAACCCGTCGCGTTCGTGATGTACATACGGTCGCCAAACAGCTGGGTGACCAGCTTCGCGTACGCCGTTTCGGCACATCCCGCACAAGCGCCGGAGAATTCCAGCAACGGCTGCTTGAACTGGCTGCCCTTCACCGTGGCATCCTCGAGCTCGGGCTTGTCGGCAATGTGCTCCACACAGTAGTCGAACACCTCTTGCTGGGACAGTTCCTCTGCCTGGTCGACCATTGCGAGTGAGTCGCTGGGGCACACGTTCACGCACACGCCGCAGCCCATGCAGTCCAGCGGCGACACGGCCAGCGTGTACTGGTAGACGCCCTTGCCCTTGCCGGCCTTGACCGGAACCAGCTTCGTGCCCTCGGGGGCAGCAGCTGCCTCGGCCTCGGTGAGCGCAAAGGGACGGATGGTGGCATGCGGGCACACGAAGGCGCACTGGTTGCACTGGATGCAGGAAGCAGCATCCCATGCCGGAACGCTCACGGCCACACCGCGCTTCTCGTAGGCGGCTGCACCCTGCTCGAACTGGCCGTCGGCATGCTCCATGAAGGCCGAAACAGGCAGGAGGTCGCCGTCCATGCGGCCGACGGGGTGCATGATGTCGTTGACCATGCGCACCAGCTCAGGACGGCCATGCAGCGCGGAAGCCTCGTCGGCGTCAACTGCCTCGGCCCAGCTGGCCGGAACCTCCACCTGCACGAATGCCGTAGCACCGGCATCGATGGCGCGGTGGTTCATGTCTACGACTTCCTGGCCCTTTTTCAGGTAGGACTTCGTGGCCGCGTCCTTCATGTACTGCAGCGCCTCGTCCTGTGGGATGACGTTCGCCAGCGTGAAGAACGCCGACTGCAGGATGGTGTTCGTGCGCTTGCCCATGCCGATCTCGCGGGCAAGATCGATGGCGTTGATGGTGTAGAGTTTGATGCCGTTGTTGGCAATATAGCGCTTCGCCTCGGCATTCAGGTGGTGCTCCAACTCCTCGGGCGTCCACTGGCAGTTGATCATGAACGAGCCGCCCGGCTTCACGTCGTTGACCATGCGGAAGCCCTTGGTGACGTAGGAGGGGTTGTGGCAAGCCACGAAGTCGGCCTTGTTCACGTAGTAGGTGCTGCGGATGAGCGAGTCGCCGAAGCGCAGGTGGCTGATGGTCACGCCGCCGGTCTTCTTCGAGTCGTACTGGAAGTAAGCTTGCACGTACTTGTCGGTATGGTCGCCGATGATCTTGATCGAGTTCTTGTTCGCGCCCACCGTGCCGTCGCCGCCGAGACCCCAGAACTTGCACTCGATGGTGCCCGCCGCCGCCGTGTTGGGGCTGTTCGGATCCTCGGGCAAAGACAGGTTCGTCACGTCGTCGACGATGCCCACGGTGAACTCACGCGCAGGTGCATCCTTCTCAAGCTCCTTGTACACAGCGAACACCGACGAGGGCGGGGTGTCCTTCGAGGCCAGGCCATAACGGCCGCCGACGACCGTCAGGTCGTGGCGACCTGCCTGCGCCAGTGCGCTCACCACGTCCATGTACAGCGGCTCGCCGATCGAGCCCGGCTCCTTGGTGCGGTCCATAACGGCGATCTTCTTCACCGTGCTCGGCAGCGCCGCCATGAACTTCTCGGTGACGAAGGGGCGGTACAGGCGCACCTTCACCAGGCCCACCTTCTCGCCGTGCGCGTTCAGGTAGTCGATAACCTCCTCGACCACGTCGCAGAACGAACCCATGGCCACGATCACGCGGTCGGCGTCCGGGGCACCATAGTAGTTGAACAGCTCGTAGTTCGTGCCCAGCTTCGCGTTCACCTGGTGCATGTAGTCCTCGACCACAGCCGGCAACGCATCGTAGTGGCTGTTGCAGGCCTCGCGGTGCTGGAAGAACACATCGCCGTTCTCGTGGCTGCCGCGCATGGCCGGGCGCTCGGGGTTCAGCGCGTGCTCGCGGAAGGCATCCACCGCATCCATGTCGCACATGTCGGCCAGGTCCTTATAGTCCCAAGCGGCGATCTTCTGCACCTCGTGCGACGTACGGAAGCCGTCGAAGAAGTTGATGAAGGGGATGCGGCCCTTGATGGCGGCAAGATGCGCCACAGCCGACAGGTCCATGACTTCCTGCACGTTAGTCTCGGCCAGCATAGCGAAGCCGGTCTGGCGGCAGGCCATGACGTCGGAATGGTCGCCAAAGATGCTGAGTGCCTGGGTGGCGACCGTACGCGCGCTCACGTGGAACACGCAAGGCAGCATCTCGGCCGCCATTTTGTACATATTGGGGATCATGAGAAGCAGACCCTGGGAGGCCGTATAGGTGGTGGTCAGCGCGCCCGCAGCAAGCGAGCCGTGCACCGCACCTGCGGCACCGCCCTCGGACTGCATCTCGCATACCTTTACCTTGGTGCCGAAAATATTCTTCTTGCCCTCGGCCGACCAAATGTCGACGTAATCAGCCATGGGGCTCGACGGGGTAATGGGGTAAATGCCCGCCACCTCGGTGAACGCATAGGACACATACGCTGCGGCGTTGTTGCCATCCATGGATTTGAATTCTCTCGTCATACACCTCTCCTTTGAAGGGAATCCTGCCCTGACCGGAATTTCACGCAAGGCGCCACCGCGATATGCGACTTCAAGCGCATTCGCGCCCGCAAGCCTCTACCCGTCCTCTCGCCGGGCGCCCCGTTTCCCCCAAGGGAAAACAGTATTTATGATACCAGCGCGCTTTACCCGGCTCGAGGGACACAGCGGCGGGCGGCGGCTGCGAGGGCGCGGATGAGCGGGAAACGGCCTTAAATGTGGCGAGAGCGTGAAGAGGGAGAATGGGGTTAAAATACCTTCATTTCAAGACGCGGGCCGACGGAGCCAGGCTCAGCAGATCCTTGTCCAGCTCCTCGGCGAGAACGGGCAGCGGTGCCAGAAGCACCCGTCTACCAAGATGGCGACCTTCTTTCCCGGCCGGGCGACGTCAGGGCGGCCCAACACCTTCCACCGCAGGCGGTAACCGGCAAGGCCGACCTCCCGCAAACGGGCGCGCATGACCAGTTCGGGCTTGGTGTCGCAGCGCCGATCGCCCTGCATGGACTTGCGCGCCGCCTCGCTTGAAGCAGGGGCACGACGGGGGGGCAGGTCAGGCTCTGTCCGCGGAGGAAGACTTGCCACCCGTGCTTTTTCGCGCCTTCGGCTTCTTGTTCTCTCCCGTTTCCATCATATCAACGTAAATGGATTGCTTTCGGTGGCATATGCGTGTTTTACCTTGTCCTGCAGGATTTACTGACTGCTTCAATCTTATTTTTAACCGCGGTCGAACAGGGCTATTCCCTTACCAAGATGACTCTCGGATTACAATTCTTTATTTTATCTCTTTTTTACCGGATAATGACCTCGGCATGTGCTCGTACCACAAAAACACGGGCGTAAGCTCGGGGCCGACGGCCCCGTACGAGATTCAGGAGGGAATCTATGAACGAAGTGAAAGCATCCTTGTCCCGCCGCACGTTCTTGGCGGGCGGCGCGGTCGCAGCTGCGGCAGCAGGCCTGACCTTGGCCGGCTGCGGTGGTGGCGGCTCGACCGACAGCAAGCCGGCCGAGGGCAACTCGACCCCCGCGGCCGAACCCGCCAAGGGCGGCACGCTCACGGGCGGCTGCGCCTACACGAGCACCAATGTCAACCCGGTTGGCTTGAACGGCGGCTCCGCCCTCATGCTGGCCGCGACATGGCACGTGTTCGAAGGCCTGTACGACCTCGATCTGCACACCTACAAGACCTACAACGCGCTGGCTGCCGCCGATCCCGTTAAGGTATCGGACACCGAGTACGAAGTGACGCTGCGCGACGGAGCCAAGTTCTCCAACGGCACTGCGGTGACCACCGCTGATGTGGCGAACGCCTTCGAGAAGAACATGCTGGATGCCACCTGCGGAGCGTTTTTGTCCTTTATCGATTCCGTTGCCGCCAAAGACGACAAGACGGTTTCCATCAAGCTCAAGTATGCCTTCGATGCCCTGCTCAAGGGCCGCCTGAGCGTTGTAAAGGTGTTCCCCGCCTCGCTCACCGAAGAGCAGCTCAAGACCATGCCCATCGGCTCCGGCCCGTGGAAATACGACACCGTCAATGGCGACGATGGCGGCACCATTGCATACCTGCCCAACGAGAACTACACAGGCTCGCTCAAGGCCACGGCCGACAGCATGAAGTGGAGCATCCTGCTGGACCCCACGGCCCGTACAACCGCTCTCCAGGAATCCACGATTCAGGTTATGGAGAACGTGCCTGATGCCAACGGCGACCAGCTGCTGGCCGCTGGTGCCACCGTTGAGTACATTCAGGGCTTCAACCAGCCCTTCTTCATGTTCAACACGCTAAAGGCACCGTTTGACGATTACCGTGTGCGCCAGGCATTCTACTATGCCGTAGACGTAGAGAAGCTCATTTCTAACCAGATGGCCGGCCATGCCGCCTCCATCACGGGCTTCCTTCCCGAAGATCATGCGAATTACCACAAGGCCGCCACGATATACAAGTACGATCCCGCGAAGGCCAAGAGCCTGCTTAAGGAAGCTGGCGCAGAAAGCGTCACGCTCACGCTGGTAGTGAATAACAACTGGGTAAAAGAGTTGGCCCCGCAGATCAAGAACGATCTGGATGCCGTGGGCATCAACTGCACCATCAACGAGCAGAAGATCAACTGGGCCGAGTACGCCGCATCCGACAGCGCGCTGGCCTACGACGTCATGCTGACCCCGGGCGACCCGACCTGCTTCGGCAACGACCCCGACCTGCTGATGAGCTGGTGGTACGGCGACAACATCTGGACCCAGGGCCGTACGTGCTGGCAGAAGGCCAAGGACGGCAAGTGGGCCGAGCTGCAGACGCTCATGCAGTCCGCTCGCGAAGAAGCCGACGCCAAGAAGCAGCAGGATCTGTGGAACCAGTGCTTCGACATCCTGGCCGAGCAGGTGCCGCTGTACCCGCTGTTCCATCGCGCGGTTGCTACGGGCTACCGGGCCGAGAAGATCACCGGCTTCCAGCCCATCGCCACGACGGGCCTCGTGTTCTTGGGTGCGAGCGCCACGGCGTAACACCAACACGTAGTGCCTTTCTTTAGCGTCACCCCTCAGAGCCCGCTTCCTCAGAAGCGGGCTCTTTACCTGCCCGTCCCAAGCGACCAGGTAACTCCGCACCAAGGCCCCACAAAAAAAGGGGCCCGGCACCGGGCCGGTGCCTCTTCTCCTCTTCTTCCTCTTCTTCTACCTGCAGCATACCCCTACTTTTTCGTAGGCAAACCGTAGAGACTCATATAGAATGAACACGGACTGCGCGCACGACGCACAGGATAGTCCTGCGCGTCGTGCGCGCAGCATCAATGAGAGAACGAGTTCCTACAAGCGAAAGGAGGATACGGTGAACAACTTGCTGCGGCTAATCGGACGGCGTCTTATAGCGTTGCCCATCATGATCTTCGGCGTCACCATCCTCGTATTCTTCGTTATGGCGCTTTCCCCCATCGACCAGGCTTACTCGGTGTTGGGCGAAAACGCATCCGAAGAACAGGTAAACCAGTATCGCGAGGACCATGGGTTGAACGACCCGGTCATCGTGCAGTACGGCAACTATATGGCAGGATTGTTCCAAGGTGACATGGGCACCTATGGTGCGGCAAACGCCTCGGTGGCCGAGCGCGTGAGCCAAGCGTTGCCCGTCACGCTGCAGCTTACCTTCTTCGGACTGATCATAGCGGTATTCTTTGCGGTCATCTTAGGCGTCGTATCGGCGCTTTACCGCGACAGATGGCCCGACCAGATCATCCGCGTGTTCTCCATCGCCTGCATCGCCACACCGTCGTTTTGGCTGGCCGTGCTGTTCATATTGCTGTTCTCGTCGATGCTTCACATTCTGCCCGCATCGGGAGACCTGCCGCCGCTGTTCACCGACCCCGCCGGCTGGCTCGCCCGCATGGCGATGCCCGCCATCGCGCTGGCCGTTCCGGTAACCGGGCAGCTCACCCGCGTCATCCGCACATCCATGGTCGAGGAACTCGACCGCGACTACGTGCGCACCGCACTTGGTGCCGGCATCCCGAAGAGCGTGGTCGTGGCCCGCAACGTGCTGCGCAACGCACTCATCACGCCGGTGACGGTGCTGGGACTGCGCGTGGGCTACCTTATCGGCGGCGCCGTGGTCATCGAGGTCATCTTCAACCTGCCCGGCATGGGCATGGCTATCCTCTCGGGTATCCAGTCCAGCTACACGATGCTCGTCCAGGGCGTCGTGTTGGTGGTTGCCATCACCTTCATCGTTGTCAACATTATCGTGGATATGCTTTATATCCTGATCGATCCCCGAATCAGGACGGTGTAGCATCATGGTGAAACTTCGAGGAAACCTCACCGAAAAGATGGAAGCCAACCCCGGAAAAGTGCATTTCCGCCGTTGGAGGTCCATGAGCGTCGGGGCCCGCATCTCGCTTATCGTGCTCGTCCTTATCGTCATGATCGCAGCGCTGGCCAACGTCATCGCACCGCACGACCCGCTGGCCATTTTCACCGCACGTCAGGCTCCTAGCGCCGAATTCCTGTTCGGCACCGACGACAAGGGTCGCGACGTGCTGTCGCGCATGATGTACGGCGCACGCTACTCGCTGGTCATCGGCATCGGAGCCACCACCTTCGCGTTGGTCTGCGGCTCCATCATCGGCGCCATCGCCGCCGTGTCGCGCAAGTGGATCTCAGAAGTGATCATGCGCATCCTGGACATCATCATGTCCTTCCCCGGCATCGCGCTGGCCGCCACCTTCGTTATCGCGTTCGGCAACTCGCTCACCACGCTGATCTTCGCCATCGGCTTTCTCTACATCCCCCAGATCGCACGCATCGTGCGCGCCAACGTAGTGAGCGAGTACAACCAGGACTACGTGCGGGCCGTTGTGGTAAGCGGAGCCCGGGCTCCGTGGATACTCTGGAAGCACGTCATCCGCAACTGCATCGCGCCGGTCATGGTGTTCACCATCGTGCTGGTAGCCGACGCCATCGTGTTCGAGGCGTCGCTGTCGTTCATCTCGGCCGGCATTCCCGAGCCTACGCCTACCTGGGGCAACATCTTGTCCGACGCACGCGCCGGCGTACTGGCGGGCCGCTGGTGGCAGGCGCTGTTCCCGGGCCTGGCCATCATGATCACGGTATTGGCCTTGAATATCCTGTCCGAGGGCGTCACCGATGCAATGGCCGCCTCGCCTAAGGCACCCGTCAAGGCCGACGACGCCGCCGTGCGCACCGACCGCGAGGCCGACCGCCTGGTGGCCGACCCGACGCTGGCTTACAAGGCCCAGGCCGAGATGCTGGAGCACCGCCTCGCCGAGCTCTGTGCCATCGAAAAGACACGCACTGACCGCTTCACGGCGCATACCGACGTGCCGCCCATCCTAGAAGTGAAGGACCTGTGCATCAAGTTCCCGCGCCACGGCGACGTGAACGTCGTGGATCACGTAAGCTTCGTGGTGCGCCCGCGCCAGACCATGGGTCTGGTGGGCGAATCGGGCTGCGGCAAGTCCATCACGTCGTTGACCATCATGGGGCTTTTGGACCCGAAATCCACCGTTACCGGCGAGATCCTCTACGACGGGCAGAGCCTGCTGGACATGAACCAGAAACAGATGAATGCCCTGCGCGGCCGCGAGATCGCCATGATCTACCAGGACGCGCTCTCGTCGCTGAACCCGTCTATGCTGATCAAGTCGCAGATGAAACAGCTCACCAAGCGCGGCGGCACCCGCACGGCCGAAGAATTGCTGGAGCTGGTGGGCTTGGACCCGAAGCGCACGCTGGGCTCCTACCCCCACGAGCTTTCCGGCGGACAGCGTCAGCGCGTGCTCATCGCCATGGCGCTGACGCGCGATCCGAAGGTGGTCATCGCCGACGAGCCGACCACCGCCCTGGACGTAACGGTGCAGAAACAGGTTATCGACCTGCTGAACAAGCTGCAAAAAGAGCTGGGCTTCGCCATGGTATTCGTGAGCCACGACCTGGCACTTGTCGCCGAGGTGGCCAACTCCATCACGGTCATGTACGCCGGCCAGGTGGTCGAGCAGGGGCCCGTCGCGGACATCCTGTGCCATCCGGTGCACGAGTACACCAGCGGCCTTCTGGGATCGGTGCTATCCATCGAAGCCGGCGGTGCCCGCCTGCACCAGGTACCCGGCAGCGTGCCCAGCCCCAAAGACTTCCCCGAGGGAGACCGCTTCACGCCACGTTCCAGCCATCCCGACAAGGTCTCGCAGCTGCGCCCCATGCTCAAGCGCGTCGAGGGCACCGACCACTACTACGCCGAGCTGCCCGACAGCGAGATGGAGCGCCTCGGCATCAAGCCCTACGTCCCAGGAGGTGCCATCATATGAGCGACCAGGAGCACGTAATCGATCAGAGCGCGGCCTCTCCCGACGCCGCGCCACGCGCAGACGAACCCACGCCCATCATCTTCCTCGACGATATCCGCGTGACGTTCAAGACGCGCACGGGCTCATTGCTTCATCCCCACAAGGTGCAGGCCGTCAAAGGCCTAACCTTGAAGCTCATGCCGGGTGAAACGCTAGGCATCGTGGGCGAGTCGGGCTGCGGCAAGTCCACCACCGCCAACGTCATGTGCGGCCTGCAGGCCCCCACGTCGGGCAAAGTGCACTTCAAGGGCACCGACGTGACAAAGCGCTCGGCCGACATGCGCAAGATCATCGGCCGTGTGATCTCGGTGGTGTTCCAGGACCCGGCGACCGCCCTGAACGCCCGCATGAGCGTGCACGACCAGCTACTGGACCCGTTGAAGGTGCACAAGATAGGCGACAGCACCTCGCGCGAAAAGCGCGTGCTGGAGCTTATCGAGATGGTCGGCCTGCCGAACTCGGTGCTCGATGCGCTGCCCGGCCAGCTTTCCGGCGGGCAGCGGCAGCGCGTGGCCATTGCCCGCGCCCTGTCGTTGGCTCCCGATGCCATCATCGCCGACGAACCCACCAGTGCACTGGATGTCTCGGTGCGCGCGCAAATCCTGAACCTGCTGATGGACCTGAAACGCGATCTAGGATTGTCGATGGTGTTCATCAGCCACGACATCCAGACGGTGCGCTACATCTCGGACCGCATCATCGTCATGAACGCCGGACAGGCCGTCGAGCGCGGCACAGCCGAGGACGTGTTCTCGAACCCGCAGCACGACTATACGAAGTTGCTGCTGGGCGCCGCCCCTTCCCTGCTGCATCCCGACCTGGGCCGGTAGCAGGCCCCGCATGTCGCTTTCGGCCCGGATCGCATGATCTGGGCCGTTTTGTTTCAGTCACACGTCACCTGGCGCACAACCACCCTCCGACAGAACAGCCGTGTGCCGCAGGGCAGTATCAAACGGACGCGAACCCGCGCCGCGCTTTTCTTGTGAGCGCATCGAGGTGTTCGTTGACGGCAGCTATCAGGGCACTTACAGTTTTCACGAACCGATTCACGACATGGAAAGAGGCTTACCCCTTATGACCGATTCCCCGTTTCGCGGCGTCATCCCGCCGGTAGTCATCCCCTTGGACGATAAGAGCCAGCTAGACCTCGAGGCGTTCGACCGCTCCATCAACCGTATGATCGATGCCGGCGTGGACGGCCTGTTCTTCTTGGGCTCCAGCGGTGAGGTGGCTTTCCTTACCGACGCACAGCGCTACCATGTGCTGCAAGAGGCCGTATCCATCGTGAACGGCCGCGTTCCGGTACTGGCGGGCATCATCGACATGGAGACGCTGCGCGTGGTCGATCAGGCAAAGCGCGCCAGCGGCTATGGCGTCGATGCCCTCGTGGCCACAGCACCCTTCTACGCACTGGGTGGCCCCAAGGAGGTCGAGCGTCACTTCTGCGCCATCCGCGAGAACACCGACCTGCCGCTGTTCGCCTACGACCTGCCCGCGTGCGTGCATACGAAACTCGATCCCACCATGCTGGTGCGCCTAGGCAAAAACGGCGTGCTGCAGGGTGTAAAGGACTCCTCGGGCGACGATGTCAGCTTCCGCTGGCTTTTGCTGGAGAACGAGGACGAGGGCCATCCGCTGCAGCTGCTCACCGGACATGAAGTCTGCGTGGACGGTGCCTACCTGGCCGGTGCGGACGGCGCCGTGCCCGGCTTGGCGAACCTCGATCCGGCAAGCTATGTCGAGCAGTGGCGCGCCGCGCAGGCGGGCGACTGGCAGCGTGTGAAGGACATCCAGGACCACCTGGCCCGTCTCATGTTCCTCACCCGCGGCGTGAAGGCCACGGTCGGCTTCGGTGCCGGCGTGGGCGCGTTCAAGACGGCGCTTTGGCAGATGGGCGTGTTCAACACCAACCAGATGCGCGAGCCCGTCCAACCGTTGGAAGGCGAGGATGTCGAGGCGATCGCTGCCGTGCTGAAGGGCGAGGGCCTCATGGACGCCGACGCGCCGGTTCGCTAGCAGCGCACATGAGCGTCGACTATCCCTGCACGATTGCCGCCTTCGACGTGGGCGGCACTAAGATGGCGGGAGCGCTCGTGCGCTACCCCGCCGTCGGCGTGCCTCCGAAGATCGAAGCGATACGCAGCGTTCCCACAGAGGCGGGGCGCGGAGGCGAAGCCGTGCTCGAAGCGCTGCTCGCCCTCGTTGCCAACGTGACTGCCGAGGCAGAAGGCCCCCTCGTCGGCATTGGCGTGGGCGCGGCCGGGTGCGTGGACGTGCGCACGGGCGGCATCGCCTTCGCAAATGAGCTCATGCCCGGATGGACCGGCCAACCCGTTGGCGAGCGCCTGCGCACCTCGTTCGGCCTGTCCGTAGCCGTACTCAACGACGTGAAGGCGCACGCGCTCGGCGAAGCCCGTTGGGGTGCCGCGCAAGGAGCGCAGACCTGCCTCGTTATCGCCGTCGGCACCGGTCTTGGCGGCGGCATCGTGGCAGATGGCCGCGTGCTGCTGGGAGCGCGCGGATTCGCCGGAGAGCTGGGGCGCACACCCTGTCCCGACAAGCTCGGCACGCCACGCGCCTGCGGCACCGCGAGCGAGCTGGAATCCATCGCCGCCGGTACGGGCATCGAGAACCGCTACCGTACAGCCGGCGGGGAACGCCTCTGCGGCAGAGAGATCGCCCAACGTGCCGCCGACGGCGAGGAGCTTGCCCAGCGCATTATCCGCGAGGCAGGCACTGCTTTAGGCGAGGCGATTGCTGCTTGGACGGATCTGCTCGACCCCGAGTTCGTCGTGCTTTCGGGTTCGGTATGCAACGCCGGCCCGCTCTGGCGCGCTGCACTGCACGAGGGTTTCGAGCGACAAGCCCCTCCCCTCATGCGCGGGATGCCTATCGTCGATGCCGCACTCGGCGGCCAAGCTCCGCTCATCGGAGCCGCCGAATACCTGCTCGATTCCCTGAAAGGACGATCATGACCGACCCCTTGGTTGCCAAGCTCGAAGGCAGGCTCATCGTGAGCTGCCAGGCGTATCCAGGCGAACCCTTGCGTCATCCCGAGACGATGGCCCAAATGGCACGAGCTGCCGAACTGGGGGGTGCCGCCGCCATCCGCTGCCAAGGGCTCTCTGACATCGCGGCCATCAAAGGACGTGTGGACATACCCGTGATCGGGCTTTGGAAGGAGGGCCATGACGGCGTCTATATCACCCCGACGCTACGTCATGCGCGCGCCTGCATCTCTGCCGGCTGCGACGTGGTGGCCCTCGACGCCACCGATCGACCCCGCCCCGACGGACGCACGTTCGGCGAGACGGTAGAGGCCCTGCAGGGCGAAACCCTCGTCATGGCCGATTGCGCCTGCAGGGACGACGTGCAGCGCGCCCTGGATGCCGGCTGCGCTATCGTTTCCACCACGCTTGCCGGCTATGTGCCTGGCGGTCGAGAGAAAACCGACGGCCCCGATCTGGAATTCCTGCGCGAGGCCGTAGCCTTGGCAGGCGACGTGCCGGTGTTCTGCGAGGGGCGTATCCATACGACGGCCGATGCACAGGCAGCCATGGATGCGGGGGCGTTCGCCATCGTCGTAGGCACGGCCATCACGCATCCAACGTCTCTTACTTCTTGGTTTGCCAGGACTATCGGGTAGAGCTTCCCACCTGCCCTGCAAGCGGTTCGTACGCTACAGCAACGCGCCGCGCAAGATAACGTGTTTGACGTTCAGATCCTGATCGAGGATCACGGCATCGGCAAGATAGCCGGGGGCAAGGCTGCCCGCCTCGTCTGCGATGCCGATAGCGCGGGCAGGGTTTTCGGTTGCAGCTTTCACGGCACTTGCGAGCGGGATGCCCGCCTCGGCCACGGCCCATTTCAGGCAGGAGGCCAAGTCGGTTACCGAACCGGCAAGAGCCCCGTTGGCAAGCGTGGCGGTGTTGCCGCGCACCGTAACGTTCTGGCCCCCCAAATCATAATCGCCGTCTTCCAGACCGGCGGCGCGCATGGTGTCGCTGACCAGGATGATGCGGTCGTCGCCGAACAGGGTAAAAGCCATTCTCACCATAGCCGGGTGGATATGCACGCCATCGGCGATGAGCTCGGCAGTAACCTCGTCATGCTCGAAGGCAGCGGCAATGGGGCCCGGTTCGCGATGGTGCAGGCCGGGCATGGCATTATAGAGGTGGGTAAGCTGGCGTGCACCACGGGCAAAAGCCTCGGCCGCGCAGTCGTAGCCAGCCGTGGTGTGTGCGAGCGAGATACGCACCTCTCCCGCCATCTGACCGATGAAATCCAGAGCGCCTTGCGATTCGGGGGCAAGGTCAACCAGCTTCACCAGGCCGCGGGCCGCTTCTTGCAAACGGCGCATCATGTCCACGTCGGGCACCTGCACGTACGCGGGGTTCTGCGCACCTATCTTGCCAGACGAAATGAACGGGCCCTCCATATTGATGCCAACAAGGCGGGCTTCGTCGGCAGCAGGCCTATGCGCTGCTGCAACGGACACGATGCGCGCAAGCGTATCCTCGGGATAGGTCATAGTAGCAGGGCAGATGGAGGTGATACCGCGCCGCGCCTCATGGCGGGCGATAGCCGTGAGGGCTTCGTCCGTGCCATCGCAAAGATCGGCGCCGCAACAGCCGTGGAAGTGCACGTCGATCAAACCGGGAATCACCGAGCAACCTGCCGCATCGACCGTTTCGACAGCGCCTTCGCCAGTCGAGACCCCGGCAGGCGCCTCGACGAACCTTCCCTGGTCGACGACGAGGTCGTGAACAGCAAAACCGTCGCCGTCGAATACATTCCCACCGATGATGCGCATGGGGCGCTCCTTCCTTTTGCGCTCATTCTCCCACCCCGAGCGAAATAAGAACAGGGCCTCCACGAAGCTTGCAGAGGCCCTGTTCTTTATAGAGCGGTTTGAGCGTGCTCATCGTGCGTGAGGGCGAAGCAGGGAAAACCAACCTCAACGCAAAGTTCCACGACAGCCGCTGTTCTTACTCCGCGCCCGACAGCCGAGATGCCCGTCGAGCACCGCTTCTGCGCACTCGAAGAGCGACTCTAAGCCTTGTCGCGGCAGAGCTCGCCAGCAGCAGGATCCACGATAACCGTGACGTTCTGGTGGAACTGCAGGATAGAGGCAGGGATCTGCGGGGTCACCGGGCCGAAGAACGCCTTCTTCACGATCTCGGCCTTGTGCGCGCCCTCAACCACCATCAGCACGGAGCGTGCAGCCATGATAGTGCCGATGCCCATGGTGTACGCCTGGCGCGGCACGTCGTCGATGCATTCAAACAGGCGGCTATTGGCCTCGATGGTGCTCTGCGTAAGGTCGACGCAATGCGTGGCAGCCGGGAACGTGTCCTCCGGCTCGTTGAAACCGATGTGCCCGTTCGGGCCCAGACCCAGCAGCTGCATATCCACCCCGCCCGCGGCGGCGATAGCTTCCTCGTAGGCCGCGCACACGGCGTGCGCATCGGGGTTCGCACCCTCGGGCACATGCGTGCGAGCCTGATCGATGTCCACGTGGTCGAACAGATGCTTCTTCATGAAGTAGCGGTAGCTCTGGTCGTGCTCGGGAGCAAGCCCGCGGTACTCGTCGAGGTTGAACGTGGTCACGCCGGCAAAGCTCACCTTACCTTCGGCGCAGTCTTCCACGAGCTCGGCATACAGGCCAATGGGCGTCGTGCCCGTTGCCAGGCCCAGTACGCAGTCCGGGTCGGCTTGCAGGCATGCGGCGATATGGTCGGCCGCGCGGCGGCTCATGTCCTCGGTGCTCTCGGCGATGATGAACTCCATAGACCCTCTTTTCTCTTGGAATGCACGGTGCTGCGAGTGCTACGATACCGCGAAAAAGCGCGCTCATTATTTCGTGCGGGTAAAATCAAGAAAACTTACGTCCAGAACTGCACCGTCTCCATAATATTCTGATAGGCCCACGGGTACACGTCGGAGAACCATCCCGTCTCGGGAACAAAGCACAGCAGCACGCTGTACAGCACCGAAAGGGTCACCAGCACGAGCAGCACCCGCATCAGCAGGTTCGCCGCCGTGGAGTGCGGGTCCAGGTTCTCATTCACAATGAACACGAGCAGCACCACCGCCGCCAAGAACATGAAGCTGAAATCGGCATAGTAACGCTGCAGGATGCCGGCCATCTCCGCGTCCATAATAGCCAGCAGCACGCCCGAGACCAGCAGCACGACTATAACGCCCATGATGGTGCGCGTGGAGCGCTGGGCCATGCGCATCCCCAAGATACGCTTGGCGAACGGTAGCACCCACAGTACCGGCAGGCACGCCAGGATGCCCCCGAACGTAACCTCCTTGATGGTCTGCCCCATGTAGGTGGTATCGAAGGGCGCAGGCTGGATATAAGGGAACACGCCCGATACGCTCGGTGGTTGCAGGAAGTACGAGAACAATGCCGGAGCCAAACGGCCGATGTTCCATCCGCGTTTCGTCATGTCGTTCACCGTAAGGTTGTAGTTCGCCCCGAAGTCGGTCAGCGCACCGAACCGTGCGTAGTTGTATCCCATAAGGCCCGCAGCGACCACCGCATAAGGGGCCACCAAGCACGCAAACTCACGGGCACCGCGCGGCGTGAACAGCCGCTTCTTCGTGATGTACGTACGCCAGAACAGCGGAAACGCCACCAGGGACAGCACGATCAATTGCGGGCGGCAGCCCACCACCAGCGCCATGCAGAGCGAGCCCAGCAGGTACCACTTCTCGGGCCGCTCCGTGGCGCGCCCGCGCATCCAGAAATACAGGCCCCATACGGAAAACGCCAGCCCCAGCATGATGGGCAGCGAATAGAACGTCGGAAACTTCAGCAGATACAGGATGCCACAGCAGACTACCAGCGGTATCTGCAGCAGCAAGTACAGCCCTAGGCTCACCCGTTTGAAATGGTAACGCGCAAAACGATCGAGCAGTGCCGAGCAGCCCAGCACGAACGCCACGCACGCTATGAGCACGCCGATTGCGGTGGGGAAACTCGCCCCCGTGAGCAAATAGAACGGCAGGTAGAACAGCAAGACCGGCACCACGCCGAAATAGACGTAGTAATGACCGTCGTGGTAGGCAACGTCGAACAGGTAGGGCTCCCCCGTCGCCTTCTGAGCCTCGTCACGCGCGCCCTTATCGTAAGGATCCGGCATGTCCTTCAACCACTGCGGAGGTTCTTCCCCAAGGTAGAGCCTGCCGTCAGCCATGGCCTTCGCCAACTCGGCGTACTGCTGGGCGTTATCGCCCCCCACCTCGAAGGTGTTCGCCAGGCCCTGCCCGTTCCATGACCCGCTGTTGTAGTCCTTGGCAGCCACACCCACCAGGTTCGACCCCATGAACAAAAACGTTGCCATCAGCCATACCTCGATGATCACGGTGGCGATGATGACCGCTTTCGACTTCCGAGGCTCGGCGACGATGCCGATACGGTAGATGGCGGAGCGCGGCCGGAACGCGAATGCCAGCAGCAGGATGCCCGCCGTCACCACGAAACGCGTCGTGTTGAAGTCGAAGGGGTGCCGCGCATTGATAGCAATGTCGGAAAGCTTGATGGGATAGCTCACGTCGTCGCCGGCGACCTCGATCCTCAGATTGCTCACGAGGCCGGTCGTGTTCAGATTGATGTACTCGCTTTGGTCCGACAGCGTGGACACGTTCACGTTGGGTACGCCCACCGTATACTCGGTGGAGTCGAAATAGGTACGGTGGGCATCATCGGTGAACTGGATCTTCACCGTCAGTTCCTGCGCCGGCTGACGGTAGTCGAAGTTCAGCCAGATATTGTGTACCGCGGCATTGACATTCGAGAACTCGAGCGTATGGTTCACCGCCGTAAGCTTGTACTGCTCGTCAGCCGTCTCTTGCAGGTTCAGCTTGCTGTTCAGGTTCACGGTGTTGTAGCCCGCCGAGGTGAAGTAGTTGATGTTGAATAGGAATACCTCGAGCAAAAGAGCCACGGCCAAAAGGCTGAGTATCCATTTCGCCAGATGCTTGACTGCAGGACGATGCCCGCGCATGAAGCGCTGGTAGACATAGGATATGTTCTGGCGAACGGTAGGCATACTGATAACGAATTATACGGCATGCCCCCCGACTGTGCAGCCAGAAAAGAAGAACGGACGAACAAGGCGTCCATCCGTTCTTGAAACTTTCAGTCCTTGCGACCTACAACTCGAGAGCCTTCTTCACGTCGGCGTAGACCTCATTCGGATCGCGGTCGCCATCGATGGACACCAGCAGGTCGCATCCGCGGTAATAGTCGATCAGCGGCGACGTGGACCGCTCGTATACGTCAAGGCGGTTGCGCACGGTCGCCTCGTTGTCGTCGTCGCGCTGGTACATCTCACCTCCGCACTTCGGGCAGGTCTCATCGGCAGCAGAGCCGATGTAGTTGCAATCGCGGCACATGCGGCGCGAGGTCAGGCGCTTGACAATGACCTCCGGATCCACGTCGACCAGCAACGCCGCATCGAGCGGACGACCCACCTTCGAGAGTTCGGCATCAAGCGCAACCGCTTGAGCAGACGTGCGCGGGAAGCCGTCCAAGATAAAGCCTTTTTCCGTATCGGGTTCCTGCAAGCGCTCCGTCACCAGGCCGATGATAACATCGTCGGGTACGAGGTCGCCGGCATCCATGTAGGACTTGGCCTTCTTGCCAAGCGGCGTACCAGCCTTGACGGCCGCACGCAGCATGTCGCCCGTCGAGATGTGCGGCGTGCCGAACTCCTCGACCAGCTTGGCCGCCTGCGTGCCTTTACCGGCACCCGGCGCCCCCAACAACACGATGTTCATGATGAGTTTTCCTTCCGACGTGCAATCAATGCCCTGTATTGTAGCAAACGCAGCGCGCATCGGGAGATATTTCAAAGAAACGCCGCGCCGACCCCTCCCTCTCTCTCCCCATCGATCTCCGACCATGCACGGCGCCGCGCCGATCCGCACCGCGCCCCACGGCGAACTGAACCGCGCCGCCACAACGCCAGCCTGCCAAAACAACAGGAGGGCCCCGAAACCGGAACCCTCCTGTAAGCAATATTCTTCTGACACACGACCAGTGCGCTTTACGCCGACTCTACTTAAAGAACCCGTCGTAGTTATGCATCTTCAACTGACTTTCCACCTTGCTCATGGTATCGAGGGCCACGCCGATCATGATAAGGATCGAAGTGCCGCCGAGTGCCTGGATAAGCGTATTGCCGGTAAAGAAGAAGATGATGGATGGAACAACCGCAATGGCAGCGATGAAGATGCCGCCCGGCAAGGTCACGCGATGCAGCACGTTCTTGATGTACGTCACCGTCGCCGAACCAGGTCGCACACCGGGGATGAAGCCGCCTTGCTTACGCAGGTTGTCGGCCGTCTCATCCGGGTTGAACACCATCGACGTGTAGAAGTACGCAAAGAACACAATCAGCAACACCGTGAGTATCCAGTTGATCCAGCCCGCCGACATCGCGTTGGCCACATTTGTGAGCCAGTCGATGTTGAACAGAGCCGCGATCTGCGCCGGGAAATAGATCAGGCAGCTGGCAAAGATGATGGGTATAACGCCTGCAGCATTCACCTTCAAGGGGATGTACGTAGACTGCCCGCCCATCATCTTGCGCCCCTGCACGCGCTTGGCGTAGTTCACCGGAATGCGGCGCTGCGCACGCTCCACAAAGATGATCGCCGGGATGCATGCCAGCACGACCAGAACGATCAGCGCCGTGACAGCGATGCCCATGCCTATATCAGCCTGCAAGTTCACCGACGAGAAGATAGCGCTCGGCACACGCGACACGATGCTCACGAAGATGATAAGCGACATGCCGTTGCCGATACCGCGCTGCGTGATCAACTCGCCCATCCACATGATGAACGCCGTACCGGCCACCAGCGTGAACACGACGATGATGTCGGTCATGATCTCGGGAACAACAGAGCTGAACACGACGCCGTACGCCGGAGACTTGAACAGGAACAGGTAACCCACCGCATTGATCAGGCCCAAGCCCAACGTCAGGTAACGCGTAACCTGCGTAATCTTCTTACGGCCCGTATCGCCTTCCTTCGCCCAGCGACCCACCGCAGGAATAACGCCCTGCATGAGCTGCATGATGATAGAAGCCGTGATATAGGGCATGATGCCCAACGAGAACACGGAGAAGTGCGAGAGAGCACCACCCGTGAACAAGTCGAGCATAGTCATGGATACACCGGCGTCCGTAAACGAGTCAGCGAACGCCTTAAAAGGAATGCCGGGCACCGGAATATACGCGCCAAGGCGGTACAGCGCAAGGATAGCCAGCGTGAAGAATATCTTCTTGCGCAGCTCCGGTACCTTGAATGCGTCAATGAGAGAGCTTAGCAAGGCTCTTCGACCTTTCCTCCGGCTGCTTCGATTTTCGCCTGAGCCGAAGCAGACACCTTATCGACTTTGATCGTGAGGGCCTTGGTGATCTCGCCGTCGCCAAGCACCTTTACCAACGCGTCGGCATGCTTGATGATGCCCTTGGCCTTCAGGCTCTCGCCATCAACCACCTCGCCAGCTTCGAATTTCTCGTCCAGACGGCTCACGTTCACCGGCAGATACTCGACATGGTTGATGTTCTTGAAGCCGGGCAGCTTAGGCAGACGACGGGCAAGCGGGGTCTGGCCGCCTTCGAAACCGGCGCCCTTGGTACCGCCAGCGCGAGACCCTTGTCCGTTCATACCGCGACCGGAAGTCTTGCCGGTACCAGAACCGTTGCCACGACCAACGCGCTTACGGGCCTTGGTGGAACCTTCAGCCGGTTTGAGATCCTTCAACTCCATGATATGACTCCTTCTAAGTCGCATGCGGGTCATCCAGACCCGTGCTGGCAGCTCGCCGCCAGCTAACTTCCTAAAAGCGTCTTCGCCCTGTGCGAAAACGCCCTCACGCCGCTCAAGGCGGCGATGATTACCGATCGACTATGATAGCATGCGCCACCCGAAGGCGGCGCATGCATCTTAGACGAATACTAGATTTCTTCGACCTTCACAAGGTGCTTCACCTTGAAGACCATACCGCGGACGCACTCGTTGTCCACCTGGTCAACCGAGCGGTTGATCTTGCCCAGTCCCAAGGCCTTCAACGTGGCGCCCTGATCGGACTTGTAGCCGATAGGGCTTTTCACCTGGGTGAGGCGCAGCGTCTTCTTTGCGTCAGACATTACTTCCGCTCCTTCCAGCCATAGATCTTCGCCACCGACATATCACGACGGGCGGCAACCTGCTCGGGGCTCTCCATGTTTTTGAGACCCTCGGCAGCAGCCTTCACGATGTTCATGGCGTTGTTGGTGCCAAGCGACTTCGTGAGCACGTCGGTCACGCCAGCAAGCTCCATGACCGCGCGCACCGGGCCGCCAGCGATAACACCGGTACCGGGCGTTGCCGGCTTGATGAGCACGCGACCGGCACCGAAGATGCCCATGATCTCATGCGGCAGCGTCTTCTCAGCCGTCAGCGGCACCGTGAACATGTTCTTCTTCGCGTCCTCGACGCCCTTCTTGATGGCAATGGGCACTTCCTGGGACTTGCCCATGCCCACGCCCACGCGGCCGTTGCCGTCGCCGACGACCACCAGCGCGGTCAGCGCGAAGCGGCGACCACCCTTGACAACCTTAGACACGCGGTTGATGTAGACGACGCGCTCCTGAAGCTCGGGAACCCCGGCGTCGTTTTGCTGTTTGTTACGAGCCATAAGTTATAACCCCTTCTAGAATTTCAGGCCGGCTTCACGGGCGGCATCGGCTAAAGCCTGCACACGCCCGTGATACAGGTGTCCGCCACGGTCGAATACGACCTCGGCGACACCGGCATCCTGCGCCTTCTTACCGACGATCTCGCCCAAAGCGATGGCACCCTCGACGGTCGCACCGTTCTTGCCGGTGGCCTTGAAGTCAGGGCCAAGCGTGGAGACGGCACACACGGTGGTATGCGCAACGTCGTCCACGAGCTGAACGTACATATTGCTGTTGCTGCGCGTGACGCACAGACGGGGACGGGCCGGCGTTCCGGAAATCTTACCGCGTACGCGGCGATGGCGGCGAGCCAACCCGGCTTGTTTCTTTTGAAGCTTGTCCATGATAATCCCTTCGATCTCAAACCGTGACGTGGGCTCTTAGCCTAGTCGCCCTTGGCGGCCTTGCCCAGCTTACGACGAACCTGCTCGCCTTCGTAGCGTATGCCCTTGCCCTTGTAAGGCTCAGGCTTGCGCCACTTGCGAATGTTCGCCGCCACCTGTCCGACCTGCTCTTTGCTCGGGCCGGAGACGATGATCTCGGTCTGGCTCGGGACCTCAAACGTAATGCTCTCCGGCGCCTCAACGAGGACCGGGTGAGAAAAGCCGAGCTGCATCTCGAGATCCGAGCCCTTGAGCGCGGCACGATAGCCGACACCCACGAGCTGGAGCTTCTTCTTGAAGCCTGTCGAGGTGCCCTCGACCATATTTGCGATAAGCGTGCGCACGAGTCCGTGATAGGCCTTGGCCTCGCGGGTATCGTCCGGACGCTCGACGAGGATGTCGTCACCCTCGCGCTTGATGATCATGATTTCAGGGAAGCTGCGGGTGAGCTCACCCTTCGGGCCCTTTACCGTCACCGTGGTGCCGTCGATGGTCACATCGACGCCGGCAGGAACGGTGATGGGCTGTTTGCCGATACGAGACATATCTTATTCCCTCCCTTTCCTACCAGACGTAGGCGATGACCTCGCCGCCAACGCCCTTTTTGCGGGCGTCGCGATCGGTCATCACGCCGAGGCTCGTAGAGATAATTGCGGTGCCGAGGCCGCCCAGCACGCGAGGCAGCTCGTCCTTGCCAGCGTAGATACGCAGGCCGGGCTTCGAGATGCGCTTGATGCCGCGGATGGTCTTGGCTTTCTTCTCGCCGTACTTGAGCACGATCTCCAGCGACGCGCGAGGCTCGCCCTCAACGACGTCATAGCGCTGGATATAGCCCTCTTCCTGCATAATGCGGGCTATCTCGACAAGCTTCTTGCTGGACGGCATGGAAACCGTCTGCTTGCCGGCAGAGTTTGCATTACGCACGCGCGTAAGCATATCTGCAATGGGGTCGGTCATGGTCATGGTGTTTCTCCTTTGGTCCGTGATGAGCCGCACGTACGGTTCGTCGGCGCCCATAACGCCTCCGCCTTCTACGCAGGCACACCCTTGAGCGCGCTTCAGTCTTAGCGATTTACCACGAAGACTTGGTCACGCCGGGCAGTTCGCCTTTGTTGGCCAGTTCGCGCAAGCACACGCGGCACAGACCGAACTTGCGGTAAAAGGCGCGGGGGCGTCCACAGCGCGTGCAGCGATTGTGCTGACGCGTCGAGAACTTCGGCTCGCGCTTCGCCTTGGCGATCATCGATTTCTTAGCCATGCAAATCCTTCTTTCCTATCCTCGACCCGCACAAGGGTGCGGGTACAAGTTCAAACAGAACGGGCATACGGACTACTTATCCTTGAACGGGAAGCCGAGCGCGGTAAGCAGCGCGTGGGCATCGTCATTGTTGCCGGCAGTCGTCACGACGGTGATGTCCATGCCGCGCGTACGGTCGATCTTGTCGTAGTCGATCTCCGGGAAGATCAGCTGCTCCGTAATGCCGAACGTGTAGTTACCACGACCGTCGAAACTCTTCGGCGAGATGCCGCGGAAGTCGCGCACGCGAGGGAGCGCCGTCGCAAGAAGGCGGTCCATGAACTCCCACATGCGGTCGCCACGCAGCGTGACCTTGCAGCCGATGGCCTGACCCTCGCGCAGGTGGAACCCGGCGATGGACTTGCGGGCACGCGTGATGCAGGGCTGCTGACCAGTGATGGTGCGCATGTCGGCGACAGCGGCATCAAGCAGCTTCGAGTCGGCGGCAGCGGCACCCACGCCCATGTTCACGACGATCTTCTCGACACGCGGAACCTGGTTGATGTTTTTGGTACCCAGATCGGCCTCGAGCTTCGGCACGATCTCGGTCTGGTACTTCTCTTTCAAGCGAGGAGCCATGTACGTTCCTTTCGATGAATTAAACGCAAGATTTCCGACCCTGCGTCCCTTGCCGCCAAAAAGCAACAGGGGTCATATTACTACGAGTTCCGTCGGCCGCAAGGCCGACGGAACAAAACTACTTGATATCCTTGCCGCACTTCTTGCAGACACGGACCTTCTTGCCGTCCTCGTCGCGCTTGTGGCCGACGCGGGTGGCCTGTTTGCACTCAGGGCACACCAGCATAACGTTGGACACATGGATCGGCGCCTCCACCGTGGAGATACCGCCCTGAGGGTTTTGCTGGGTGGGGCGCATGGCCTTTTTGATGATGTTGACCTTCTCCACCACCACGCGTTCCTTCTGCGGAAGCGCGCGCAGCACGACGCCCTCTTTGCCCTTGTCCTTGCCGGACAGGACCTTGACCTTGTCGCCCTTTTTGATATTCATACCATTCATAATACGCACACCTCCCTTACAGCGTTTCCGGTGCCAAAGACACGATCTTCATGTACTTCTTGTCGCGGAGCTCGCGAGCGACCGGCCCGAAGATACGGGTGCCGCGCGGAGCGCCGTCGTTGTTGATCAGCACGCAGGCGTTCTGGTCGAACTTGATGTAGCTGCCGTCGGCGCGACGAACTTCCTTCTTCACGCGCACGACAACGCATCGCACCACTTCGCCCTTTTTAACATTGGCGTTCGGTGCCGCTTCCTTCACGCTGCAGATGATCACATCACCAAGGCCCGCATAACGGCGCTTGGAGCCGCCGAGGACCTTGATGCACTGCACCTTGCGACCACCGGAGTTATCGGCCACCGCGAGCATGGTTTGCATCTGAATCATTGCTATAACCTAACTTTCCTCGTTCGAGCATGCATGCGAACACGCAGGCTATTTGGCCTTTTCCACGATCTCGGTCAAGCGCCAGCGCTTCATCTTGGACAGCGGGCGGCACTCCATGATACGCACCGTGTCGCCGACGCCGGCAGCATTCTCCTCGTCGTGGGCATGGAGCTTCTTGGTGGACGTCATCATCTTGCCGTACACCGGGTGGGGCTTGCGCTCCTTCACCTGCACGACGCATGTCTTGTCGTTAACAGCGCTCACCACGACGCCCTGGCGGACCTTGCGAGAGTTACGATCTTCACTCATTAGTATACTCAACCTTACCTTTCCGCGCTTAGGCGTTCAGCTCGCGAGCACGCATCTCGGTCTGAATGCGGGCAATTTCCTTCTTGACCTGACCCACGCGGGCGGTGTTGTCGAGCTGACTCGTGGCCATCTGGAAGCGCAGATTGAAAAGCTCCGCGCGAGCTTCTTTGAGTTTCGCCTGCAAATCATCGGCAGAAAGCTCACGGATCTCTGCTGCTTTCATTTACTCCTGCCCTTCCGTTTCCTTAGAAACAATCTTGCACTTGATGGGCAACTTGTTGACGGCGAGACGGAGTGCTTCTTTCGCGGTCTCCTCGTCGACGCCGGCGATCTCGAACATGATGCGGCCGGGCTTCACGACAGCTACCCAAGCCTCGGGGTTGCCCTTACCGGAACCCATGCGGGTTTCAGCCGGCTTCTGCGTGATAGGCTTGTCGGGGAAGATCGTGATCCACACCTTGCCGCCACGCTTCATATGACGGGTCATGGCAATACGGGCGGCCTCGATCTGGCGGTTCGTGATCCAATGGGCCTCAAGCGCCTGGATACCCCACTCGCCGTGATTCAGCCGAGTGCCACCTTTGGCCTTGCCCTTCATGGAGCCACGCTGCACCTTGCGGTGCTTAACGCGCTTAGGTACGAGCATTTACTTCGCCCCCCTCTCGTTACGGTCGTTGCGACGGGAACGGTTCGGACGGGAGCTGCCCTCAAGCGCCGGCTGCGGAGCCTTCTGGCCGGGGAGCACTTCGCCGTGATACACCCACACCTGCACGCCGACAGAACCCATCGTCGTGGCAGCAGTGGCGAAACCGTGATCGATCTTAGCGCGCAGCGTATGCAGCGGCACGCGGCCTTCGCGATACCACTCGCGACGGCTCATCTCCGCGCCGCCGAGGCGACCGGAGCACTGGATGCGGATGCCCTGGGCACCGCTCTTGCGGGCGGACTGAACCGCCTTGCGCATGGCACGGCGGAAGGCCACGCGGCCAACCAGCTGCTCGGCCACGGACTGCGCGATAAGGTTGGCATCCAGTTCGGGACGCTTGACTTCGATGACCTCAATGGACACCGGGCCGTTGGCGACCTTCTCAAGCTTCTTGCGCAGGGTGTCGATCTCGGCACCCTTCTTGCCAATGACGATACCCGGACGGGCTGTCGTCACGATGACCTTGATCTTGTCACCGGCGCGCTCGATCTCAACTTTGGAGACAGCGGCACGGGCAAGGTACTTGTCCAAAAACGTCCTGATGGCCAAGTCGTTTTCCAGGTTCTTGGCATAGTCTTTGCCGGCGTACCAGCGGCTGCGCCATTCTTCGGTGATGCCAAGGCGGAACCCGGTGGGGCTTACTTTCTGACCCATACGGCTTATGCCTCCTCTCGCGGTGCAACGATGATCGTGATGTGGCTCGTGCGCTTGCGGATGCGCGACGCAGAGCCCTTGGCGCGCGGACGGATGCGCTTCAACGTGGGGCCCTCGTCGACGAAGGCGGTCTTCACGATGAGCGATTCCGGGCGCACATGATGCTGATGCTCGGCGTTGGCCACAGCAGAGTTCAACGTCTTGAGGACGTCTTCGGCGATGGCGCGGTCCGTGAATGCGAGGATCTCGCGAGCCTGGATAACGGACTTGCCGCGAACCAGGTCGACGACGATGCGCGCCTTACGGGGCGAAACGCGGACGTAGCGTGCTATTGCTTTAGATTCCATTGTTCACACCCCTTCTTATCGCTTGCCCTTGTCGGCGGAGTGACCCTTGAACGTGCGGGTCGGGGCAAATTCGCCCAGTTTGTGGCCGACCATGGATTCCGTAACGTATACCGGCACGTGCTTGCGGCCATCATGCACGGCAATGGTGTGGCCCACCATGTCCGGGAAGATGGTGCTGGAACGCGACCAGGTCTTGATGACGTTCTTCTCGCCTGCCGCGTTCATCGCCTCGATGCGATCGAGAAGGCGCGGTTCGACGAAAGGACCCTTCTTCAAACTTCTACTCACTATTACTCCTTATCGTGCTCGCGCTACTTCTTGCGACGGCGGATGATCAGGCGGCTCGAAGCCTTCTTCTTATTGCGGGTGCGATGGCCCTTGGTGGGCACGCCCCACGGGGTGACCGGGTGACGACCAGCGGACTTGTTCCTGCCCTCGCCGCCGCCGTGCGGGTGGTCGACCGGGTTCATAACCGTACCGCGAACGCTGGGGCGGATGCCCTTCCAGCGGTTACGACCGGCCTTGCCCACTTTGATGTTGGCATGCTCGGAGTTGCCAACCTCGCCCACCGTGGCGCGGCATGTGACAAGCACGCGACGCATCTCGGAAGACGGCATGCGCAGGATGGCGTAGTCGCCTTCCTTGCCCATGAGCTGAATGCTGGTGCCGGCGGAACGGGCGATGGCCGCGCCCTTGCCCGGCTGCAGCTCGACCGCGTGGATGAGCGTGCCAACGGGGATGTTTGCCAACGGAAGCGCGTTGCCCGGCTTGATGTCGGCCTCGGCACCGCTCATGACCAGATCGCCTACGCGCAGGCCCTTCGGGTGCAGGATGTAGCGCTTCTCGCCGTCGACGTAATGCAGAAGGGCGATGCGGGCCGAGCGGTTGGGATCGTACTCGATCGTGGCAACCTTGGCGGGCACGCCGTCTTTCTGGCGCTTGAAGTCGATGATGCGGTAGCGGCGCTTGTTGCCGCCGCCCTGGTGGCGCGTCGTGATACGGCCGTTGTTGTTGCGGCCGGCCTTGTTCGACAACGGCGCAAGCAGGGATTTCTCCGGCTTGTCCGTCGTGATTTCGGCAAAGTCCGAAACCGTTTGGAAACGGCGACCCGGGCTTGTCGGCTTGTACTGCTTAACTCCCATGTCTGTCCTCTCTGCGGATCTTTGCTCGCACGCCTCTCCGTACCCCAAAGATCCTTCGTCGCTTTGTGGGTTCCCGATTGCCGATATGCGCCCAAGGGAGGCCTGGTACGCTCGACTCCGGTTGCCACGCGTCCGGGTGTATCCATAACCAACCAGACGCAACCGAGAATTATAAACTGATCTAGGCTACCGATCAAGAGTGTATTTATACATCCTGAACGCACACAAGTTGCGCACAAGTGGGGGCAAGTGTAGGCACAAGTGTGGGCACAAGTAGGAGCACAAGTGTGGTTGAAAGTACTTATCGGGCGCTGCCCGCAAAACCACCCCTACCCCAGCATCGGTGTCTGCCCCGCCAACGCTCTTCATCAAGAAGGATTCGCCGCTCCCACCGTAGATCACAACGCCTGCACCACCTGCGGCGTATGTGCAAAAGACTGTCCCATGCAAGCACCTATACTGGTTGGCGAAGGCTAGCGGCATTCTTATTCACCAAGATTAGGGAGGGGTCCTCATGATTAACGGCTGCATCGTTTTAGCGGGGACCCTCCTGATGCTTTTCAACTGCATTGAATTCA
>NZ_JAVWUP010000015.1:0-1582 GCF_036667095.1 Gordonibacter sp.
ACCGGTTAACAACGACCGGATTGTCTGCTATGCTGGCCGGGCACAATTTCATAGCGTCACCCCGTTGATGCATCCTGGATCTGACGAAACAGGGTGCGTAGGGGCCTCTGGAGAATCCCGGTCGTCGAACCGGGTGCCGAAGGGGCAAGGCCGTTTGGCCGAAACTCTCAGGCAAAAGGACAGAGCAAAGCTTTCAGCTTGTCGCGTGTTCGCGTTTTTACGCGCATCGCACGTTCTCTGTTTCCAAAACATCCTCCCCTCAGGCCCCTCCTCTGCTACGGGAGCCCGCAGAAGGTGCATTTTGTATCTACGCAAAGGAGGAAACGTTGGAATCGGTGTTTGGCGCTGTCAACGGCGCATTGGTCGCAATCGACGACTTCATCTGGGGCGTGCCCCTTATGGTCCTTATCCTGTTCGGAGGCATCCTGCTGACCGTGCGCCTACGCGGCGTGCAGTTCCGCCAGCTGCCCCGGGCGCTGCGCTACATGGTGAAGAATGAAAAGGGAGGCACCGGCGAAGTATCCAGCTTCGGTGCGCTGTGCACGGCGCTTTCAGCCACCATCGGCACCGGCAACATCGTGGGCGTGGCAACAGCCATCGTCGCGGGCGGCCCCGGTGCCATGTTCTGGATGTGGCTGGCGGCGCTGTTCGGCATGGCGACGAAATTCTCCGAGGGCCTTTTGGCGGTGAAGTACCGCGACATCGACAAGAAGACCGGGCACGTGCTCGGTGGTCCGTTCTATTACATCGAGCGTGGCATGGGCATGAAATGGCGCTGGCTGGCGAAGATGTTCGCGTTCTTCGGAATGTGCGTCGGCCTGTTCGGCATCGGCACGTTCACCCAGGTGAACTCTATCTCTGGAGCCATCACCGGGTTCTTCGACCCCGACAAGGCTCTGGCTGTAAACATTCTGGGCATGGAATATTCCTTAGTCACCGTCATCGGCAGCCTGGTGCTTGCCCTGCTGGTGGGCCTGGTGGTCATCGGCGGGCTCAAGCGCATCGCGAAGGTGTCCGAGCGCGTCATCCCTGCCATGGTGGTGCTGTACGTGGGCTTCTCGCTCATCCTCATCTTCGCGAACCTCGACAAGGTGCCGGCTGCATTCGTCACCATTTTCCAGAGCGCGTTCGGACTGCAGGCCGCAGCCGGCGGCATGCTGGGCGCCATCATCATAGCCATGCAGAAGGGCATTGCCCGTGGCATTTTCTCGAACGAAGCGGGCCTCGGCTCCGCACCCATCGCCGCAGCCGCCGCGCAGACGAAAGAGCCGGTGCGCCAGGGCCTCGTGTCCATGACCGGCACATTCCTCGATACCATCGTGGTATGCTCCATGACGGGGCTTGCCCTGGTCATGACCGGTGCCTATCAGATTCCCGGCCTTGAGGGCGCCGCGGTTACCACCGCTGCATTCCAGTCCGGCCTACCGTTCATCCCCGCCGATATCGTATCGTTCGTGCTGATGGCGTGCTTGGTGCTGTTCGGCTTCACCACCATCCTGGGGTGGGATTACTACGGCGAACGCTGCCTGGAATACTTCAGCAACGGCAGCATGAAAGCCGTCAAAGCGTATCGTTGGCTCTA
>NZ_JAVWUP010000015.1:1682-22540 GCF_036667095.1 Gordonibacter sp.
CTAGGGTAAGGCCTTGGCGGTCTTACCCTAGTCGCACGCCGTCCGGCACCTCGCGTTCGGGCACGGCGAGAGCCGGAAGGATGCCGTCTTCGTAGCCGATATCGTAGATCATGCCCTCCGACAGCTCGCCCGCCATTTTGCGCGGTGCCAGATTGACCACGAAAAGCGCCTGCCGACCTTCGAGCTCGCCTTTGCAGTCGTCGCGCTCCTCCTTCATACCCGAGAGGATCGTACGCATGAACCCGCCGAAATCGACGGTCATCTTGATAAGCTTCTTCGAGCTCGCCACGTCGTCCACCGCAACGATACGGCCGACTCGGACATCGATCTTGTCCAAGTCATCAAGAGTGATAGTAGGTTTTACGGGCGCCGTTTCGACGGTCTGGCTCATAAGGGGTTCCTTTCTAGGGCGAACGCTTCAAGAGAGTGCCGTATTCAGCTTACGAACGATACCAAGCAACTGCCGCTTCTCCACATCATCGAGCACGGAAAGCGTTTCCCGGGCAAACACGCACTGCTCCGCACGCGCCGCCTGAACTTCCGCACGCCCGGCTTCGGTCAGCTCGATCAGATGGGCACAGCGAGCAGTAACCGCGTTCAGCCCTTCGACTCCAAAAGAGGAGCCGAAGGGCTTAGGAATTCCGCTGGCATGTCAGTGCATACGCCGGTTGCGAGCCGGCTGCCGCTCAGAAGGCGACTATTTCACGGCATCGGCCACCTTGCGCGCCGCGGCGGTAATGGACAGGTCGTCGACGTTCACGGTAATGTCGGCGTACTGCTCGTAGAGCGGCTTGCGTTCGTCATACAGATCGTGCAGGCTCATGCCGATACCGCCCTTCAACACCACGCCGCGCTCCTGAAGGTCGCTCAAGCGGCTGACCAGCTCGCTATAGGAGATCTGCAAATACACAACGCGCCCGATCTCCCCAAGATGCTTCATGGCATCGTCGGAGTACACGGCACTACCACCCGTGGCTATGACGGAGTTATCGGCACACAGATCGCTCAGTATCTCGTTTTCCACCTGGATGAAGCCTTCGGGACCGCAAGCGTCGATCAGCTTCTGCAACGTCTTGTCGCACTGGCTCTGGATAACCAGGTCGGCATCGACGAAGTTGAGGTTCATGATCTTGGCCAGCACGATACCCAACGTCGACTTGCCCGCACCGGGCATGCCGATCAGGACTATATTGTTCCGCTCTTGCTCCATGATGCCTCCTCTAAGGTCGGTTCGACGACTGCGGCAGGGTCGGTGTCCCCGGTTGCAACCGCAACGGGAGCCTGCACGGAAACCACCGCGCCGCCAGGTGTTTCCACTTCCACGGCAGGGATACCGTCATCCTGCCCGCGCTTCAGCGGAAACACTTCGCTCACCACTATAGCAACGAAAATGAGTGCGAAGCCGCCCACAAGGCGAAGCCCTACCTCTTCACCATACAGCAGCACGCTGAACAACACGCCGAACACCGATTCCAGGCTCAGGAACAGCGATGCCTGCGCCGGCGGCACATGGGCCAGCGCCACGTTCTGGATAACCAGGGCAATACACGAGGCGAACACGACCAAATACGCCATATTCATCCAGAACGATGGCGTGAGCGCACTAGGCGGCGGCAGCGTCTCAAAGCCCATACCATAGGCAATGCCGCACACGCCCCCTACGACGAACTGGAACGTCGTGAGCACCAGCACATCGTTGGTTTGGGAAAACTTCGACACGTACACGATATGCACGGCAAACAACAACGCCGACACCAGCGTCATCAGGTCGCCGTAGCCCATGGCAAGCTCGCCGAGCGATCCCTGCAGCGACACTAGACCGATGCCGACCACGCAGAGCACTGCCGCCAGAAGGTTGAACGCCGTAGGGCGCTTGCGTGCGATGATCCACCAGGCAAACGGCACGATAACGCAGTACGTAGCGGTAAGGAACGCGTTCTTGCCGGGCGTGGTGTGGTCCAGCCCGATGGTCTGCACCCAGAACGCCAAATAGCACAGCACGCCTAGGATAATACCCTTCACCAGGTAGTCTTTGCGCACCTCCGTCGCAAAGGCCACCTTAATGCGCCGGAAGAACAGCACGAGCAAGATGGCGCCCGTCGCCAAGAAGCGAAAGCCGATAAGGTAAGCCGGCTCGAGAACATCGACGGCGTCTTTCATAACGACGAAACTCAGGCCCCAAATAATGGTGGCCACCACCAAGAGGGCTTTATAGGCCCCCGTTGGAATACGATGCGTTATGCCAGCGAGTTTTTCCACAGCGGCCCATTATAGGGTGACAGGTTCGCAAAGGAAAGGGGCGGCTACCCCTCTCACCTTTTCGAGGCCTCGAATGCATCTCCCGCCGCTCGTCCCGACTCTTCGCGGCCCAATCGCCGCGCAAACACGACGAACACACCGAGCGCCAGCAAAGCAATGACCGCAACCACCACATAGACCGCGAAGTCGCCGTTGGCCGCACCGCCTACGTCGCGTGCGGAAGCCGCAGCCAGCGAACTCAGCACCGCCGCAGGCGCCATAGTGAAGTTCGCAAGCGCCAGATTCTCGGGATACCGTCCCGGCCCGTACTGGCCGAGCGTGAATGCCGAGGATATCACCGGGATGCAACCGTACGAGAACCCCACCAAAAGCGCGCCAGCCACAAAGAGCAAGGGAACCTGCATGCCCGGAGCAAACGACAGAGCAAGCGCCAAGGCTCCGGCCAATGCCGAGAGCGAAGAAATCGCCACGACCAGGCGCAAGCCGCATCGATCGTACACCATGCCGATAACGATACGTGCAAGACCGTTCGTCGTAGAAACGAGCCCTACCAGTAGCGTTGCAAAACCTGCCTCAAGGCCCACGGCAAGCGCTGCGGGCTTAGCATCCCCGATGATAATAAGGCCAGCGCACAAAGCGCAGGTAGCCCAAATGCAGTAGATCCAGAACAAGGGCGAACGCGCTGCCGACGCGCTCTCCCCCGCAATCACCTTGACGGAACCTCCCTCGCGGCGATCAACCCGCGTAGCAGGCGGCCTTTCCATCGCCGAGGCTTTTGCAGAAGCCGCCTGCGCGCGCCCTTTCGGCTTGATGACCAGCGCCGTCACGCCAATCACTAGCGCGATGAGCGTCGCAAGCACCAAAAACACTGCCTTCCACCCCACCATGTCGATGCCGGCGGCCGCTGCCGTTCCCAAAATGAGCCCGCCCAAGCCGAAGCCCATCATAAGCGCGCCCGAGGAAAACCCGATACGATCGGGAAACCAGGCATTCACCGTGGAGATGATGACGTTGTAGGCGATACCGCACCCCCCGCCGCACAGCACGCCGTAGCTCACATAGAGCAGCAGCAGGCCGCCGGCATCAATCAAAAGCGCCGTGGATGCGAACCCACCAACAAGCAAAGCGCCTGCAATCAACAATGCCGGCTTGAACGACAGCTTCTTGTTGAGCCGGGCACCGAGGAGGCCCCCCGCGCAGAACCCGATGATGGAAATGGTGAACACTAGTCGCATGCTCTCCCGATCCCACCCGTATTCCTGCCCAATAGGAGCCGAAAAGTTCGACCATGAGTAAATGAGGCCGAGGAACAGCAGCGACAGCACCCCTGCAGCAAGATAGCGCATGCGATGGTTCATGGGGTCCTCCTTGATCTAACCAGTTGCCTACAATGCTAGAACACGCGCAAGGCGCCCTTTTTCAACACCAAAGACACGGTGGTTCCCTCGCCCACCGCACTCTGCACTTCCATGTGGGTGTCGGAGCCGAAATAGCCACGAATACGATCATGCACGTTCTTCACGGCGATACCCAATCCCGTGGACGACTCGGGATGCAGGATGTTCTGGCGCGCATCTTCGGCCATACCCACGCCGTCGTCTGCCACACGCACGATAACGTCGTCGCCGTCCACAACACCGGTCACCCGGATAGTCAGCTTGCCTTCGGAGGGCATAGCATGGCGCACTGCGTTTTCTACCAGCGGCTGGATAAGGAAAGGAGGCACCATCATGTCCTCGACCGCCGGCTCGATATCCACCTCCATGGCAACACGGTCCTCGCCGAAACGCGCGATCTCGAACGCGAAATAGCGCTTCGTCTGTTCCATCTCGCGAGCGAACACGATGAGGTCGGCCGAGTCTTCCAGCGTACGCCGGTAGAACACGGCGAATTCACGTAGCAGAACCCGCGCTTTTTCCGGATCGGTGCGGATAAGCGAGGCGATGGTGTTGATGGTGTTGAACAAGAAATGCGGGTTGATCTGGCTTTGCAGCATCTTCAATTCCATGCGGGTAGCCAGCTTCGTCTGCTCTTCCAGCGCTGCAGCAGCCATCTGCGTGGACAGCAGCTGGCCGAAGCCCTCCGCAATGGACTTCTGCGTCTCGCTGATATGGCGGGCACGGCGATAGTAGAACTTCAGCGTGCCCTCGACGGTTCCACTGACCACCAACGGAACGATGATGGCAGCCTGTATAGTGGAGGTGTCCGACGGAAACCCGATATCCTCCGGCGTAAACAGAATGCGCCCGTTGCCATCTGACAAAGTGGCATGCGTGGCGTGCGTGCGAATGGCGCTCCCCGCCTGGCTGTCGGCTTCCTCGAAACCGGCATAGCCCAAGATCACGTCCTTGTCGGTAATGGCCACCGCTATAGCGGCCGTAGAGGGTAGCAGCAGCTTGCAGATCTGCTGTGCGGCCTCATTCGTCATGCCCTCGTTCATGCAGTCGAGCGTCTGGCTGGCCAGACGCAACATGGCGTTGGACTGACGGGCCCGCACCGAATCGGGGTCCATGAGCAGGCGAATAACGATGACCAGGGATAACGTGAACACGATGCCCGCTACGATAAGTATCGCAATGTTGCGGTACGGCGAAATCGACGACCAGATGAGCACCAACCCCGACACCGCCGTGATGGTGAACATGAACATCTCCAGCGTGAAGAAGCGCGGCAGCGCGGGCCGAGTTTCCGTCGTTTCCTCTTTCAAGGGAGCCTCCTTCGTGGGGTAGGCAACCATCCTACCAGCAACAAGCAGCAGATGCACGCACGAAGCACGGGGAAGGTGCCATTGGCAGCGCCTGCGCAACCTCAGCCTAGGATGCCCAGTTCGTTTACCACCAGGAGCGCTGCGGCCACCAGGAGGAAGCCGCCGAAGATGAAGCGCAGCGTGCGCTCGGGTACCTTGCGCACCAAACGGGCACCTACCATAGCACCGGGAATCGAGCCGACGGCCACGGCGATGCCGGCAGCGTAATCGATGTTCCCCAGCAAGCCCTGCTCGATAACGCCAGGAACCGCAAGGATCATGACCGCAATAAGCGAGGTACCGGAAGCCTGCCTCATGGTGATGCCCACCAGCGATAACATAAGCGGCACCATAATAAAACCGCCGCCCACCCCTACGTACCCCGATGCCACGCCCGCTCCCAAACCTATAGCCACGCCGATAAACAATTGCTTGCGTGTAAGCTTGAGAGGAGCCGGGTCCTCCGCCGCGCTCCGAGTCGCCGCCTCTCCCGCGGCATCGCCCTGGATGTCGGCGTCCGCGTTCGCGGAAGCATCCGCCAAATCTTCAACAGCTTCCGCAAAGCCTGTCGCAGCAGCCCTAGGGTCAGGCGAATCCGCCCCGACGGCACAAGAGGGGGCATCGCGGGGAGCGACAGCCTTTTCGGACTTCATGCTCCAAGCTTTGCGCAGCATATTGAACGCAGAATAACCGATGATGAGGGCTGCAGCCAGCATGACCATCCACGCTGGCGAGATATGCGCAAGCCACACGCCCAAAGCCGACGTGCATGCACCGCCCAGGCCTGCGGCAATGCCCAGCGACGGCACGCAGGTCTTGTGCCGCAGGTGCGACGCCGCGCCCGATATCGACGTGGGAATAATGGTGAACAGAGACGTGGCCGTGGACATAAGGGGGCTCATGCCGAAAAGAAGGCGGAATATGGGCACCAGCACCGTGCCGCCGCCGATGCCCAGCATGCCCGACAGAATACCGACGCCGATGCCGACAAAAGCGGGCACAACAAACGACAGGAAGATGTCCATGGGAGAGCCTGCGATTCCTCAAAGTCCTACGGTAGTTTTCATTTCACAGTGTAGCCGAAGACCGCAGCGGAAAAATCGCGAAGGGCATCCCCTTCGCGATCGTCACACAGTTGTTTCCCCCGAAACGCTACTCGGCTATGTTCAGGCGGATCTCACTCGTTGCACCCGGGTCGATACCCGCGGCAGTGGCAGCAAGGGCCGCCGACTGACGGGGAGAATCGACGCCCAACTGGCGCTGCGCAGCAGACTGCACGAGCGCGGTACGCAGTATCTGGTCCTTCTCCATGCGGGCCATGAGCTCGGGCCAGACGAATTGAAACTCGAAGTATTTCGAGCAGTTGCGCTGGGCATACGTAGTAGCCTCGCCAGTAGCCGCCTTCGCAGCCTTGCGATAAGCTTTCTTGTCGGGACGCGCCAAGCTGCGCAGGAATGCCGTCAGACGAATGCGCCGCGTGATACCCGGCTCCAAAAAGGGGCCCGGATAGGGCTCGAGCGACGACGGTTTCACCTGCAAAAGGTCGATCTGCGTGCGACTGTACTCCATCTTGCGGTACTCGTAGAGCCAACGGAAAATATCCTGGCGAAAGCGCGTACCCTCGCTCTCGGTCTCAGGCGGCAGATGGCGCAGGCTCCACTGGTTGTCCAACCAGATATCCGAGCCGTACATACGCAGGTCCAGCATGTAGTCCAAGTCTTCGCCGCGCGCGATCCACGGATCGAACGACAAGCGCTTGAAGGCCTCTTTGTGCAACACCAGGCAGCCACCGCATACATGGTTCGAGCGCGAGAGGCGCGGACCGTGCATGGCCTTGTTCATCATCTTGTTGAACGCCTTGCCCTGCTGCCAAAAGTGGTTGTACCACTTGTCCTGGCTCTTCGACAAAAACGTGCCCTCGGAGTTGAAATAGTAGCCCGTCTTGGCCAGGATAGGGATGCCCTTCTTGGTGAGCTTGCCTAGGCCGTACATGGCCTTTTGCAAAAACTCCGCATCATCCACGATTTCGTCGTCATCCAGGAACACCACCGAGTCGTAGCCCAGCGTGTTAGCCACCACAAGCCCCAAGTTGCGCACGGCACCGTAGCCCGCTAGGCCGATCTCCTTGGACAGCTTGCCCAATCCCAACTGCTCCATGCGCTGCTGGATAAGGCCCAGCTCGGGCGCGCCGATAACGGCGATGTTCAGTGACGGGTACTGGGCAGCCTGCGTCTGCACCTTTTCCGCAGCCTGATTCTCGATGGAAGGCTCGCTGATCACCAGAATGACGATCTGCCCGACACCGCGTACCTTCTGCAGCGAGTGCAGCAAGCGCGGCAGCTCGCCCGGCTGCGTGACAGGAGTGGTGTGGTCGTAAGTGGTCAGCACGCTGCCGCCTTCTTTGCGGCGGCGCGCGGAGACGTATGTCGGTATGATGAGAACCGGGTTCATGCGCTTCCTTCTGTAGGCCTTGACCGACAGCAACCGTCGGCGTTGAGAATGGCTTATTGTACCGCTTCGCCGCCCTTTCGGCCGCAATCGCGACCGATTACACCGAATGAGCGGAGGCTACGCCTTCAGATTGCCACCCGGCTGTTTCACCACTTTAAAACGTTTGAGGGCTGTGAGCAGGGGAAGGCCGAGCACATACATAACCAGTGCCTCGCCGATACCGGTAGAAACCAGGCCGAACAGGTACATGGGCAGGTACGCTCCGTCAAGCGCGATGCTGGTGAAGGGGATGGTGTAGAATCCCAAGCCTTGCAGCAGCAGCGGCAGATAGGCCGGCACGATAAGCGCATTGGCGATGACGGGGCCCAGCAACGCGAGTTTCGGACGGCTGCGCATCTTCCAGCACCACAGAGCGCCCAAGAACGTTGCCAGGCTGCCGAACGCCACGTCGAGCATGCCCAGCGCACCCGTACCGTTCACCGCCAAGGCAATGAGGTTCGCTACGATGCAGCCCACCGTAAGCCCCGGCACGGCCGCCGGCGTCAGCACGGCAAGCACGCACACCGCTTCCGAGATACGGAACTGCACCGGCCCCCACGCCAGCCCCTGCAACAGCAGCAGGGCGATAAGCGTGGCAGCGGCGTACACAGCTGCAATCATGCCTGCCTGCGCGACGTACGACGATCTTCCCTTGTCCATGGGATGCTCCCTGTCTCCACGCGGCTCTTGCCGCGGGCTTTGGGCAACGAGTAAACCGCGGATGCAGGGCCCAACGATGCAAACACGGAGCTTGATAACAAGGCACGCAAAGCGCCCGCTATCGAAGCCGAAAGGGAGTATAGCAGACAGAACCCGGAAAAGCGCACCGTTCGCACCTCCGACAATTCGCGCTCCGCCAATCACAAGAACTCCCACAAGAACGACGTTGCGCGCAAGCCTGCCGAACGACCAAGACGACAGCAAGCAACGAGAAGCTCACTGATCTCTGTTCGTCGCAGGGCAAAATCGGGGTTTACGCTTTATACTGGCATCATGGAGATTTCAGTAGCTGCGCCCGCAGTACACCAGGGGATAGAGGAAAGCACCGGGGAGTCGTCTTGCGAGGCGCTTGCCTTGCTGCGAGAGAGCATCGGCTTGCGCCGGTTCGCTACGGTGGACGGCCACGCGCTCTATCGGTCGAGACAGCTCAACAACCTATCTGCTACCGATGTCGAAGCGCTCTGCGAACTGGGCATCGTTGACGTGTACGACCTGCGGAAACCTGCCGAGCGCGCAGCGTGCGAACGACCGTCCTGCGCCGAGAACCCGCCGTTTCGCCTCCAGGTGATCAGCGGCGACCTGCAAGGCGACCCCTTGCGCACGCAACTGCACCGAGCGCAGAACATCGCCCGCGCCTACGGCCTTCCCGGCGAGCGCATGACCAACCTGTACGCGATAATGGCACGCCACGGAGATTTACTGCGCGAGGCCATCGACCCGTTGCTGCACCCCACGGCACCCGCCCTTGTCCACTGCGTGAACGGCAAAGACCGCACCGGTATCGTCTGCGCCTGTATCCAGCGCCTGATGGGATTCGACAGCACGTCCATTGTCCAGGACTACTTGGTCACCAACCAGCTGAACGCCCCGATGAACCAACGCGACCTAGCCGCGCTCGCAAAGCGTCTCGAGCCCGACGGCTTAGCCGTCATGGCGGCCATGTTCGAGGCCCGCACCGCCTATCTCGAAGCGTTCTGGCAAACCATCGAAGAAGAGTACGGCTCGTTCGAGGCGTTCATGCAATAAGGGTCGGCAACGCCCCAGAACAGCTGAGAGCCTCGCTTGAAAGAGGGAGATCAAGCGAGGCCTCTATAGGGGTAGGACGTGTTATTCCAAGCTTACGACACGTGGAACTCTAGCGTCGCCGCAAGCGGGGAAACCAAACCATCGGCAGTTTTCGCCCGAACCGTCATCTGATAGTCGCCTATCTGATCGAACGCCGTAGTGAACTGCCAGTTCACCCATTTGTCGGCAGTCGCGCCCTCCGTAGTGCACGACGTCCAGGTACGTCCGTCGTCAAAAGAGAACTCGATGGCCGCAATAGGGCTGCCCAAGTCGTCAGCAACCCCTTCGAACGTGATCTCGTCACCGACGGCAAACGTGCAGTCATCGGCGTAGTTAAGCAGATTGATCTTGTTGCGGTAGCAGGGATCGACCGTCTGCACATCAGGCTCTTCAGCCTGGCGAGTCAATTCGATATCGGTGATATTGCGGGTAAAATAGCGCGCCACCGTCTCCGGCATCCACAGCTGCAAGCTTGAACCGTCGGCCGTACTCGTCAGCTCCTGCCCGTTGACCTGGTAGACCAGCATGGCATTCTGATCCAGCGCGTAGCGCAGCGGAAGTGGCTGGCCGAACCCATCGGCACCGTACGCCGTGATGGTGTTCACGCCGTCTTCCAGATCTGCCATCTCGACGATGGACGCCAGAGGGATGCCCAGTACGGCAGCCTGGCCGAACGGTGCTCCCGTGGCGCAGGAGCAGGCCATAAGCATCTCCTGGCTCGCATCTTCCGAAAGCTCGCTCACATCTATCGAGAAGTTCTTCTTGATATGGCCGCCCACGTTCACATAGAAGTTGGCAACGCCTTCGGCCTTGTCGGTCAGCTCAACGGCCGGCTTGGAGCACATCGAGGTGAGCGCTGCCCCAAACACGTTGAACAACTCGTCGTTGGGAGTAGTACCCAGCTGGTTGAACACGAAAGTCCCCTGGACATCCGAGGCTTTGACGAGCGAATCGTCTCCCAAATCAAGCCACGAAGCCTCGAGCGTGTTGGCGTTGCGCGTATGCGTCGAGCCCGTAGGGGCATCCGATGCGTCGGCGGCAGCCGGGTTCATCGCGTTCAGGGCAAGCCCCGAACCGGAGAGCAGCAGCACCGCTCCGGCCGCTCCGGCGAACACCTTGCGGTTTCGTTGTATCATCTCCATCACCCTCGCTTACTTCTGCTCATGCGCAGTTGCATCTGCGGATTGGTCAACCTTGATAACCTGATCGCCTGACGGCATCTGGTCCTTTGCATTGACCAGCACTTCATGAGCGCGGTAGCTCACATCGCCGTCCACCGTGGTGCCGCGAACGCTCAGCACGTAAGCGCCTTCCTTCTCAGGCGTGAACGCGAAGTTCCACCAGACCCATTTCGCCGTATCCACGTCGCCCACCTCATAGGCTGTCCACGTTTTGCCGCCATCCATGGAGAACTCAACAGTCTTCATCTTGTGGTCGAATGCATCGGCATAGCCGCTAAACGTATAGGGCTGCCCGTTTTGGATAACGAGGCCCTCGGGGGCATCGCAGATGGTCACGTTAGGACGGTTGACGTGCGCATCTTCTTGGTTGACCTGGCCGCACACACGCTCGTCCATAACGTCGGCAGATACGGTGTAGCCGCTGATCTGCTTGGAGAATATCTGCGCATCATAGGTTTCTTGCCAGTGAGTCACCGGGAAACCGCGGCGGGCATCCAGGTACTCCCCGCCCATCTTGTACACCAGATAGCCCTTGTCTAACATGGCCATGTCGAAGCCGCTGCGCGACGATCCGTCAGCGCGGATGGCACGCACGCTGTTGGTTCCTTCCGTATAGCCCCCGGCCTTCTCGATGAGCCAGCTTACCGGAATGCCCGTAATCTCAACCTGGCCGATACCGCCGCCACCGATGGGATTGAGCTCGCACACCATTTTGGACGGCTTGGTCACCACGATGCCCGCCTTCTCGGCCTCAGCCACCAAATCGGGAAGCTTGACGGTATAGGGCTTGTTCACGTTGCCGTCGATCGTGATCTCCCATTCATCGAACATGCTCTGGGGAAGATCAATGTCGAGTCCTGCGGGGCTGCACGCATAGCGCATGTGGTCGTAATAGCCATGGACGAAGTCGTAGCTGTACAGCTCGTCCATCTTCTGCACCTTGTCTTGGGTAAGCGAGAAATCGCCCGTCACGTTCTCCACTTTGTTGATACCCTGCAAGGCGTCGTACTTCACGTTGTCCCACAGCTGCATGCCATTGCCATCACCCGTGGAATCGTGGCACGACTGACAACTGCCGTCGAAGCCCTTGGTGAACTTGGGGTTGTTACGCGTGTTGGAATGGATACCGTGCATCAGGCGGCCGAAGTCGTCTCCGTTGTCCCGATGGCACGAAATGCACTGGTTTACATCGCTGTAGGTACCTAGCGCATCGTTTTCGAGAACCGCGTGCTTGTACTCCATTCCCATGATGGTGGCGTTCAGATCGACATGACATCCGCTACAACCGCGGTTGTCCGCGTCGAGATAGTACGTGTTGTAGGAAATTGTCCAACTCTGCTGCATCCAATGGGGGCATTCATACTCAGTCGGGGTGCGCTGCACCAACTGTCCGTTGGGATACTCCAGTATCTTCGGAGCATAGTCTTCCGCTATCTGGTCCCATTTTTCGTAATTCTCAACAATGTATTCCTTGCCGGGATACTGGACGTCGCCGTCCGGCTCGCCACCCCTCACGATCTCGTTCGCAGTCGATGCCGAGTCTGCCGCCAAAGCTGGCACAACGGCCCCGCATACGGCAATGACAAGGCAGGCACCTAGGCCGCCTAGGGCAATTTTCAAGCGTTTTCTTCTCATATTCTCCTCCATTTCTCGTCATGCACCGACACTGAGACTCCGCGATGACTCCTTTCGCCTTCCTTCCGATGGGACGTCGGGCACGTTCGCAAAACACCGTAAAGGCCAACGACCTCGCTCGCCATCAACGTAACCGGGTGAACTACCATCTGCACCTACCGCACTATCCCCCGGTTCGGTTGATGTGGTCGGCCCCCGCTTCGCGTATCATCACCATCGCGTATAATGGACCTGCCGTAGAGAGGGGCTCATGCTGCCGAGCGCAGCAATACCGAAAGACGTTGAAACGAATCGCACGAAAGGGGGATGCCTGTGCTTAACGCTGTGCGCGCAAATCGTTGTGCTGCGCTCGCAGCCCTCGGACTGAGCATCAACCTGCTTTGGTGCACGTTGGCAGGACACGCCGTAGGATTTTCCGCACTTCCTCATGATCTGGGGCTGCCCTTTAATCCTCGCCTCTTCTTCCTGTTAGGCATCTGTATAGTCGGCATCTCCTTCGTCGCAGCGCCGCGCCTTTTGCGCAAGCATGACCGACCGCTCTCGTTAGTGCTGCCCTTCGCATCGTCGATGGGCACGGCATGCTTTGCCCTTGCGGGAAAGCAGAGCCTCTTCGAGCCGGCCGTGCTGTCCGCCGTCGGGCTCATCGCGTTCGGCATCGGCTACTTCTGGATCGTCGCCCGCTACAACCTGCTCCTTGCACGAACTCAGCCCTTCGCCTACGCCACCTGGTGCATAGTCATCGCGCTCGCATTGGAAATGCTTGCGCTTCCTCTGTTCGAATCGCTTATTCCGCCCGTATGGCAGGTTGTAATTGCTACCGCGCTGCCAATCGTGTCCGCGCTGCTGTACGAAAGGGCACGCCGTGCCGCCATTGCGCATCCGCCCCTTGAATCAAAAAACGAGACAGGTCATGCGCGAGAAGAAGCGAGACCGTGTTCAGCGGGCATTCCAAAGCTACCGCGACGCGCCGCACTTCCTCTCGGAAAGGGAGGCAAGCGGAGCTTGGCGGTGCTCATCGTTGCAGCTTCAATACTCCTGGCGACCGTACGGTCATTCAGCTCGATAGGCCTCTGGGGAGAAAACCCTTCTTCAGCAGCGAATCCCTTGCTCGATTTCGGCTACTGGGTAATCTCAACATCGCTCTTGGCGCTGTTCGCCTACGTGGCGCTCGTCAAGACAACGGGCTGGCCGTTGAAATCCAGGTTTCAACCTGCCTTCATCGTCGTTATCGGAGGACTGTTCCTTGTAGTATCCCAACAATCGATTGCCGGATCTTCGTCCTCACTCGTCAACGAGCTCATGCGTCTCGATGACTCCTGTGCACACCTTCTGTTCTGGATGGCGGTTATCACCGCCATGGACGCTCTCGCGACGCCCTCTTACCGCATCATGGGCATAGCGGCCATCGGCTACGCCACAAGTTCGATTCTTTGGGTTTTGCTGTTGAGCAGCGGAACTGCCATAAACGGCGTTATCGCGCTCGTCGCTGTGTACGGTCTCACCGTTGTGGCCATGCACAGCGAATGGGTCGGAGGCTCGGCGAGTCGAGCGTCAGACGAAATCGATCCTCGGAAACCACACGCCGACGACAACGAGGAACGTCAGAGCGCCCCACTCAACCCAAGCCTCCAGGAATCTCTCTCCGGCAAGCAGGTAACCCGCATTATCACCAGCCGCTGCGAGGACCTCGCCGCTCGCCGCAAGCTGTCTCCTCGTGAAACCGAGATATTCATCCTGCTTGCCCAAGGTCGTACGCGAACCCTTATTCAAGAAGAGCTTGTCCTGGCAGAAAACACCGTCAAGACGCATATATCCCATATTTACGCGAAACTCGATGTCGGAAACAGGCAAGACATGATGGGCCTTGTTTTGGACTCATCTGAGGAAAACGAAATCGCTCGGCCCTAGATCCTCAGTCGCAAAGAGGCCCCGCGCAAGCGAGGCCTCTTCAAAGTCAACACAGATGACGCGTCCATCGAGCCGGAAAGGGCTTTCAGCCTGGACGCTAACGCAGCAAAAATGCGTTACCGCTCGTCCATCGCCACATAGGGACGCACGCCGCTGCGAGTGGATTTGTACGCGGGGCGGATGATGCGCTTGCCGGATACGATCTCCTCGAAGCGATGCGCTGCCCAGCCGGACATGCGCGCACACGCGAACAGCGGAGTGAACAGGTCCTCGGGGATGCCCATCATCGAATACACGAAGCCGGAGTACATGTCCACATTCGCGCACATGTCCTTGGCCGTGCCCTTTTCGCGCAGGATGACCTCGGGTGCCAAACGCTCGATGCTCTCCAACAGGTGGTACTCGGCCTCGTACTCGGTACCCGTTGCCAGCTTCTCCGCAAACTGCTTGCAGATGATGGCGCGCGGGTCGGATTTCGTGTACACGGCATGGCCCATGCCGTACACCAGGCCCGATTTGTCGTAAGCTTGCTTGTTCACCAGCTTCGCCAGATAGTCGGCAACCTGGCCTTCGCTCGACCAATCGGCCACGTTCTCCTTGAGGTCCTTCTGCATAGCCAGCACCTGGTGGTTGGCCCCGCCATGCTTCCAACCCTTCAGCGAACCGATGGCGCCGGCGTACGTGGAATACGGATCGGTATCCGACGAGGTCAGCACACGGGTGACGAACGTGGAGTTATTGCCGCCGCCGTGCTCGGCATGCAAGCACAACATGATGTCCAGCATGCGTGCTTCCTCCGCCGTGAACTGGCGGTCGGGACGCAGCATGGACAGGATGGTCTCGGCCGTGGACTGGCCCGGAACAAAGCGGTGCATGATCATGGACTCGTTGTTGTAGCGGGCGCGCTTGGCAAAGTACGTCAGCACCATAATACGCGGCAGGCGCGAGATCAGCGAGATGGCCGTATGAACCTCATGCTGAGCCGAACGGTCTTCGGCGCTCTCGTCATAGGCGTACAAAAGCAGGATCGTACGCGCCAGCACGTTCATGATATCGGGCGGCGTGTCGCGCATGATCATGGACGCGGTGAAGCCGTCGGGCAGTTCGCGCTCGGCATCGAGAGCCGCAATAAAGCGATCGAGCTGCTCCTGCGTGGGCAACTCGCCCATAAGCAGCAGGTAGGCCACTTCTTCGAAGTTGAACCGACGTTCGGCAGAATCGTCTCCCAGCAGATCGTACACGTCGTAACCGCGATAGCGCAGCGATCCTTCGTCAGCAACTTTCTCGCCGTCGGACACGACGTAGCCGTGCACGTTCGCGATATTCGTAAGCCCGGCCACCACACCGGTGCCGTCGGCATTGCGCAGCCCCCGTTTCACGTCGTACTGCTCGTAGACCGATGGATCGATAGAGTTGATAGAGGTGAAGTTCTCGTAGAGTGCGATCTTATGCTCGTCTTGCATGCAAACCTCCCTGCTCTTGGATGGCGCCCGATCCGTCGCCTCCCTTGGAGATGCGCCCGTACCGCCTCACCGCTTATGCGGTCAGGCGAGTCGGCTACCCGCGCAATACCAGGCGAATGGATGGGGAATCGGATGATCGTCCGTTCGTGCTTTAGCATGATAAAGCCTTACCATGCTCCTTAGAAGCACTTTCCGGCGAATAGCAGAGAGAATACGAAAGATCGGCCGTTGTATAAACGACAAGGGAGGATATTGCGATCTGCGGAATCTACTGCTCGTCGTCCTCGGATGCGGAAACGTCGTTGCTCACGTGCATCAGGAGATCCCCCGGCTGACAGCCTAGGCTCTCGCATAAGGCATCGAGCGTAGAGAAGCGGATCGCGCGGGTTTTACCGGTCTTGATACGCGACAGATTCACACTGGTAATGCCTACGCGCGCCGCAAGATCGTTTCCATTCAAACTCGAAGTTCTCATAACCCGATCGAGTTTCACTTGAATAGTCACAACTAAAACCTTTCGACTCATGTAATCTCACAGAGACATCGTATCACTTTTTTCGGCGAAACGAGAAAGCTGATACTTTTGCACATAATCATCTACCTCATCTTCCTTTTTGGCAACCCCGCGAATAGGGTCATTGCCACGAGAGGCAGGGTAAAACAGAGGAAGCCTTCACCGCTCGTTGATGGTTTGGCTGCGAGTATCCGGGGCATTCGGGCGATAGCCTAACCATAGCCTAAAAATGGTAGCCTAAAAATCAACTTTTTTCTCACTTCTGAAAAATAGTCGTTGACAGAACCGGCCATTGCTGGCAGAATAGCTTTTGCTGTTTCGACGTGCGCCGTTACCTCAGCTGGATAGAGGGACTGACTACGAATCAGTACGTCGGGGGTTCGAATCCCTCACGGCGCACCACTTTAACAGCCTTTTTTGTTTGTGGACAAAAGCCACAGGCAACTTGTCCGCAACGACTGGAAACAGCACGTGCGGCTTTTTATTGTAGAAGGGAAGGAACGTACTTGAAGGTTCGAAAATCGAAACCTCACAGTAAGTAGTTCTCCTTCGATTCTCCCCCTGTCGGCAGTCGAAGGACGACTGCGACGCTCGCTGGTTTGACCTCACGAAACACCGCGCCCTGGCACTTTTGCGTTCATCTGCGCGACGTTCACGCCAAACCAAGCCACGAGCCTGACGGCAAGGGAAAACAATATGCTCTATCTGTCTCAAATGATGGGAAAGCCCGTCGTCGATGCCACCGGCGAGAAAATCGGTACGGTGTCTGACCTGGCAATCTCAACCGGCGAGGTATTTCCTCGCATTACCAGCCTGGCCTTCCAAGGACCGGGCAAAGTGCCGTTCATGATCTCGTGGCGCAAGTACGTCAACGAGTTCGACGAGGACGGCATCGTGCTGGACGTGCCGGCGCACGACATCCGCTTCAGCTATCTGCAACCTGACGAGGTTCTGCTTGCGCGCGACCTACTGAACCGTCAGATCGTGGATACGCAGGGCTTGAAGGTTGTGCGCGTAAACGACCTGAAGCTGTCGGTATCGGGCACGCAGCTGCGCCTGCTGGGCGCCGAAGTGGGCACGCGCGGCATCCTGCGCGGCCTGGCCCCCTGGCTCGAGCGTGCCGTCGTGGCCGTAGCCAAAGTGTTCGGCAAGCGCATCGACGAGCGCATCATCGCCTGGAACTACATGGATCTGCTGGATCGCGACCTGTCCGAAGTACAGCTTTCCGTGACCCACAAGCGCCTCGACGAGTTGCATCCCGCCGATGTGGCCGACATCTTGGAGCAGCTGGACCCCCAACAGCGCGCCAACGTATTCCAGCATCTGGACGACGCCCAAGCCACCGAGGCAATTTCAGAAATGGAAGACGAGTACCAAGCCGACTTCATCGAGGATTTGGACGATGCCCGCGCCGCCGGCCTGCTGGGCAGCATGGACCCGGACGATGCCGCCGACATCGTCCGCGACCTGTCCTACGAGAAGGCCGGAACGCTGCTGCGCCTCATGGGCGTGGAGGACGCTACCGAGATCCGCCGCCTGCTGGGCTATCAGGACGGCACGGCCGGCGGCATGATGACCACGCAGTTCGTGGCTGTGCGCAAGGACACCACGGTCGGCGAAACCATCGAAGTGCTGCGTGAGCTGCCAGAGGACCACCCCACCGTCCACTACGTGTACGTGCTGGACGAGTACGACGAATTCGTAGGCCTGCTGTCGCTGCGCACGCTTGTGCTCACCGACGATGCGAAACCGGTGGGCGAGGTCATGTTCGATGACCCCATTTCCGTGACACCCGACGAAACCGAAGAGGACGTAGCCGCCGACATCTTCAAGTACGACCTGCCGGCCATGCCCGTCGTCGACGAGCATGGCATGTTGCTGGGCATCGTCACCGTCGACGATGCGTGGGACGCCATCGAAGAGGACGTGAGTGGCGACAAAGCGAAGACCACCGCCTTGAAGGTCGTCGGCATCGTGCTGGCATCCGTCCTGTTCTTAGGCCTATACACGCTGGTGCTGCTGCAAATCCTCGGTTATCCCGGTAGGTAGCGCCATGATGACGAAAAGAAACGACTCCTTGGTCGATACCTCCTCTTCCCCCGCTCCCGGCACCAACGATTTGGAGCAACAGGAGAAAAAGAGCCCGAACAAGCTATGGCTGTTGCTGGCGGCACTCGGTCCCGGCGTGGTCACCGCCATGGCTGGCAACGACGCAGGCGGCATTTCCACCTATTCCACTGTAGGCGCAAAGTTCGGCTATGCGACGCTCTGGGTGGTCCCCCTTATGTGCGTCCTGCTGGTGGTCGTACAGATGACGGCAGCGCGCATGGGCGCCGTTACCGGCAAGGGCTTTGCCGCGCTCATCCGCGAGCGCTTCGGCATCCGGCTGACCGCGCTGGCCATGCTGGCGCTGCTTATCGGCAACGTGGCCACCACGTTCTCGGAGTTCGCCGGCATCGCCAGCGGCATGGAGATGTTCGGCGTATCGAAATACCTTTCGGTACCGATAGCCGCCGTAGCTGTATGGCTGCTGGTGGTGGGTGGCAGCTACAAGCGCGTGGAGAAGGTGTTCCTCGTGCTGTCGCTGGTGTTCGTCACCTACGTCATCGCCGCATTCATGGCAAAACCGAACTGGGAAGATGCCCTCATCAGCACCGTCGTGCCCCACGTGGTGAACGACACCAGCTTCGTATCGCTTACCATTGCGATGATAGGCACTACCATCGCGCCCTGGATGATGTTCTTCGCCCAGAGCAACGTCGTGGAAAAGGGCGTGGGCATCAAAGACTTCTTCTCGCAGAGGGTGGATGTGGTATCCGGCACTATCGCAGCATGCCTCGTGGCGTGGTTCATCATCATCACCACCGGCACGGTGCTGTTCCCACAGGGCATCCAGATCGAGTCCGCAGCCGATGCCGCCCAGGCGCTTGCTCCCTTCGCGGGGCAGTACGCCACGGCGCTGTTTGCCATCGGGTTGATAGCCGCGTCGTTTCTTGCCGCGTGTGTACTGCCGCTTACGACCTCGTTCGTGATCTGCGAGGCATTCGGCTGGGAGGCGGGCGTGTCGTTCAAGTGGAAGGAAGCGCCGCTGTTCAAGAGCATTTTCACCTTTGTCATCGCGTTCTCGGCCATCGTGGTGCTCATTCCGAGCATCGACCTTATGGGGGTCATGTTGACGGCCCAGTTCGTGAACGGCATCATCCTGCCAGTGCTGCTGGTATTCATGGCCGTCATCTCGGCGGACCGGCGCATCATGGGAAGCTACCGCACACGCATTGTGTCGCGCGCGCTTATCTGGGTGACGGTGGGAATAGTGACGGCGTTGACGGCAGCGCTTCTGGTCATGCAAGTGCTGGGCATAGAGTAAGCACCTGCAACGTCCCGAAGCAGCAAAGTAAGCGTCTTGCAGCTGAAAAGTTCAGTGCCCGCCGACCGAAGTCGACGGGCACGTTACCCGATAGGCTACGAGGTCTGCGCGAGGCGCTTTCCCTCTTCTTTGAGCCGCTCGGCAAGGAACGCACGGCCGCTTTCGCCGTCGTTCACGCTTGCAAGCAGCATGTCGATGGTCAGGCTGTCGAGGTAGGCATCGAAGCTTTCCTCGATAAGCTGGTAGGTCTGCTTGACGCCCTGCACCATAGCCCCGCCTTTGCGCGTCGAACGCTTGCTGCGCGTCGACTGCTTGGCGTCATCGTCGAGTGCAGACATTATTTGCAGCACTGTGATCTCGGACGGGTCTTTAGCCAGCCGATAGCCGCCATGCTTGCCAGGCCGGGCCTCGATAAGCCCCGCATTGCGCAGCAACTGCGCCAACTGTATAAGATAATCGCGCGGGATCGACATATCGTTTGCGATATCTTTTGAGGAGCAGGTGGTTCCCTGCGCTGCCAGGTAGAGAATGGCACGCATGCCGTAATCCGTGGATGCCTTAAATTGCACGGTTGTCTCCTAACTCGCTGCCATTTCGGAAGCGCTCGATGCTTCAATAAAATGACTGATTAATATATAAGCAAATCAATCATGTACGTCCTGCAGAGCGAAAGACGCCACAACGCAGCGTCTTGCCAAAAAATCCGCCCCGCCGTTTGCGGAGCGATCCGGGACTTCTCAAGTGTATCGAAAGCAAAAAGATTATAGCAAGGTCGTTGAGACGTTTGCATAGTAAATCGAATGGAAACGGTTACTGCCACGCAATCTTGACCTGCAGTTATCGACTGCCGTTAAATGCATCCACAAACCCAACCCAATTCGTCAACAAGCCGATGGCGGCAATGCTATACTAACTTCGTGGACACCAAAAAAGACATACGCTCAACAGTGCTTCAGCGCCGCGATACCCTGCCCGCCCGCGCACGCGCCGATAAGAGCGCCAAGGTTTGCCGCGAGGTCGAACGACGTGTGGCAGAGGCATTTGATCGCCCTTGCATCGCCGTATTCAAAGCCATGCGAAGCGAGGTAGACTTGAGCAATCTCGCTGCGTCCGCCTACGAGCAAGAATGGGATGTCTGCTTCCCCTGCATGGTGCGCGACCGCCTTTCGGATGCCGAAGAACCCTCGCGCATGGCGTTCTACCGCGTGCCCGCCGAGCGCTACGAGGAGGCTGTCGAAACCCTGATCGCCCATCCCCTGCGCTGTCGCTCTTGCAGCACGTTGGCCGCCAGCGGCTACGCAAGCGTTGAGCCCCGCGAACTCGACGTCGTAGCCGTGCCGCTGGTCGCCTTCGACGATGCCGGCAACCGCCTTGGCTATGGCGGCGGCAACTACGACCGCCTATTACCCGCCCTGCGGCCGGATGCGTTGGTTATGGGCGTCGCCTTCGAGGAGCAGCGAGTGGATGCCGTGCCCTGCGAACCGCACGACCAGCCGCTGCCCTGCATCGT
>NZ_JAVWUP010000015.1:22640-24837 GCF_036667095.1 Gordonibacter sp.
CCGACAGGCCGGCAACCCTCAGCGCTCAACCTCCACTGCACGCAAACTAGTTTTCTTTCTCCAACAACTCTTGCTCGTATTCGCGGTCGATAGCGCCCTCGGCGTGCGGCGGATCGATCTCGAAGGGAACCTTCTTCGTGAACAAGCTCACCAGCGGCACGATGATCAGCGACAACACCATGGCTATAGCGCCGCAGTTAATGGGACTGGCAATAAGCGGCACTCCGAAGAACCCAGCGATCATGTTGCCCGTGGTCAGGCCCACGCCCACGATGAAGCTGGCCCACACCGCCGCCTTCGAGATACGCCTGCTGTACAGACCCCAGAAGAACGGGCCCAGAAACGACCCGGCCAGTGCGCCCCAGGAAATGCTCATGAGCTGCGCGATGAACGTAATGGAGGAGTTGTACTGCATAATAGCCATCACCGCCGAGATAGCGATGAACACCACCAGCAGCACGCGCATGTAGCCGAGCTGCCTCTTCTCGCTCATGTCCTTCACGATATTGTCTTTGATCAGGTCAAGCGTAAGCGTGCTTGACGACGTCAACACCAACGACGACAGCGTGGACATGGAGGCGGACAGCACCAGTACGATAACGATGCCGATAAGCAGGTCAGGCAGCGTGGACAGCATGGTGGGAATAATGGAGTCGTACACCGGCGTGCCAGCCGCCGTCATCTCGACCTGTCCACCGTACAGCCGACCGAAACCGCCCAAGAAGTAGCTGCCGCCCGCAACGATCATGGCGAACACCGTGGAAATGATGGCTCCCTGCTTCACCGCAGGGCCGCTTTTGATAGCGTAGAACTTCTGCACCATCTGGGGCAGACCCCAGGTACCCAAGCTGGTAAGGATGATAACGCCCAGCAGGTCGGGCAGATTCGGGCCAAAGAAGCTGACGAACGGCCCCGCCATCTCGCTGCCCTCGGAGGGGATCAGCGACAGCTGGTTGATGGCCTCGATGAAGCCGCCGTTGTTCACCAGCACGGCCACGATGACGGCCACGATGCCGACCAGCATGACGATGCCTTGGATAAAGTCGTTCATGACCGTGGCCATGTAGCCGCCCAGCACCACGTAAATGCACGTGATAACGGCCATGCCGATGACGCACACCTCGTAGGGCAGGCCGAACGCCATGCCGAACAAGCGCGACAGGCCGTTGTAAACGCTGGCCGTGTACGGAATGAGGAACACGAAGATGATGGCCGCGGCCGCGATGCGCAAACTTTTCGACTGGAAACGCTCGCCGAAGAACTCGGGCATCGTGGACGCACCCAGGCGGTGCGTCATCTCGCGCGTGCGTGGACCCAGCACCCACCAGGCTAACAAGCTGCCCAAAATGGCGTTGCCGATGCCGATCCAGGTAGCTGCGATGCCGTATTTCCATCCGAACTGACCGGCATATCCCACGAAGATAACCGCTGAGAAATAGCTGGTGCCGAACGCGAATGCCGAAAGCCACGGCCCCACGCTACGCCCTCCCAGCACGAACCCGTCGACGCTTCGAGCATGTTGTCGGCAGTAGATGCCCACGCCCACCGCCACACCGACGAAAATGAGCACCATCAGTATCTTTTCAATCATTTTTCTCGTCCTATCGTTGCTGCAATGACTTTTTCATGTTTCAAACTGTCAGCGAAAAATTCGCCTCGGTTGCTTTACTCGCATTAACCGTTTTGCTCGTTTTACCGCTTTAGTTGCTTTAAAGAACCGAATCGCCTTTGACGCGCTGGGCCAGCCATGCCTGATCGAGCGACTATCCGCTTTCCTGCGCCCACAGAATCGGGCATCGGCTTCCACCTACACGAGCAGAAAACCTTTGGAAACGAGAGACGGCAAAACACCAGGAACCCACCGGGATGGAGCAGCGATTGCGCGGCGAACGTTTCACGTGCAACATTCAGCCCTACCACCGGGTGCGGCGCACATGACCTTGCCCTTCCCTGGCGTGCGCGGCACTCTATCGGTGCAGCGCAGCACAGGAGGCAAGCCCATGTGCTAAAGGTATCGATAGGAATAATAGGAAGGGGAAATGAAAAAAACGCCAACCTTTTGTAGGTTGTCGAAAGCAGCTCCAGTATGTTCCCCTGCAGAATGCATGCGCACACTTTATCACAGTGGAGCAAATTCAGCTCGACAATTAAGAGCAATCGTAAAGAAATGCCGCTCATCGCCAACATTTGATGGTTA
>NZ_JAVWUP010000015.1:24937-33264 GCF_036667095.1 Gordonibacter sp.
ATAACCACAGGCTTGTACCCGCGCGGCGATATACGGGCACAACAGCGTCTAGTACCTGCTGTCGAAGATGCGCTTGGTCTTCTTCTCGCTGCGGGGCAGCTCGCCCATGGGCACGCCCAGGGCGTCGGGGGTGCAGCCGCATTTCGCCTTGAAGATCATGGCCAGCTCCTGCTCGGCGCGCTCCTTCGCCTCGTCTTTCAGCGGCGTCTCGAACAACACCGTGAGCACGTCCTTGCCGCTGATGTTCTCGATCATCACCTGGTACTCGCTCGATGCGCCGTCGGTGATGGCGATGACCTCCTCCACCTGCGCGGGGAAGATGTTGCAGCCCTTCACCTTGAACATATCGTCGGTGCGGCCCGTCAGCGTGTCGATGCGCGGGTGCAGCGATCCGCAGGCGCAGGGCTCGGGGATGATGCGCGTAAGGTCGTGCGTGCGGTAGCGGATGAGCGGCGCGCCCTGCTTGCGCAGCGTGGTCAGCACCAACTCCCCCACCTCGCCATCGGGCACGGGTGCGCCGGTCACCGGGTCCACCACCTCGATATAGATATAGTCGGCCCACACGTGCATGCCGTGATGTTGGCTGCACGAGATACCGATGCCGGGGCCGTATACTTCGGTCAACCCGTAGATGTCGAATATCTCCACGCCCAGCTCGCCTGCAATGCGCTGGCGCATCTTGTCGCCCCACCGCTCGCTGCCGATAACGCCCTTGCGCAGATGTATCTGATCGCGCAGGCCTCGCTCGACGATCTCCTCGGCCAGCAGCAACGCATACGAACTCGTGGCGCAGAGTACGGTGGACTTCAGGTCCTGCATCATCTGCAGCTGCTTGTTCGTGTTTCCCGGCCCCATGGGAATGGCCATAGCACCCAAGCGCTCAGCACCCAACTGGAAACCGATGCCCGCCGTCCACAGTCCGTAGCCCGGCGTGATTTGGATGCGGTCGCTTTTCGTGATGCCGACCATTTCGTAGCAGCGCGCAAACTGGATGGCCCAGTCGGTCACGTCCTGTTGCGTGTAGGGAATAATGACCGGCGTGCCGGTGGTGCCCGACGACGAATGGATGCGCACGATCTCCTCGTCGGGAGCCGCCTGCAAGCCCAAGGGGTACACGCGGCGCAGATCGTCCTTCTCGGAAAAAGGCAGCTGCTCGAAGTCGGCCTGCGTCTGCACGTCGGCCAGATCGATGCCCTCGAATTTCAAGGCGTAGAACGCAGAGCGCTCTTTCAGCGTTTTGAATTGGTTTTTGATCAGGGAAAACTGCTCGTCGTTCAGCTGCATAGGGGTCTCTCTTCTCTGAGGCAAGGGCAGGGATTGAAAGATGCGGTGGTGCCGCACGGAAAGAAGCAACAAACCCAGCCGATAGCTACGCGGAAACCACGTCGATAGCGGCTAGGTTAAGGGCAACGAACCGCGGCTTCACACAACACTCCACAGCACGGCGCAAGTCGTCCAGATCGAGCGGAATGCGCCCGGCAGACAAGGCGCTAGCCAACAGCAGCGTGTTGAGCACCTTGCGACTGCCTGCCAATCGCGTGAGCACCGCATCGTCCACCGCCATGAACGTAGCGGCGGTGTCTTCCAACTGCGCCGCAAGGCCCTCGACGACAGACACGGCGCGGTACGGCTCCTTCGACAGCGCAGCGGTGACTGGCTGGATAGCGGTCATGGCCGTGACCAGCACGCCGTCGGGTGCCAAATAAGGCAGCACGCGAGCCGCCTCGGCAGGCTCGAAGGCAATGATCATATCCGCCGTGCCCTGAGCCAGCAGAGGTGCCAGCACCTCCTCGCCGCCGTCGCCCATACGCACATGCGATACGACGTTGCCACCACGCTGGGCCATGCCGATAGTTTCGGCCGTACGCACCTGCCAGCCTTTCTGCTCGGCCGCCTGAGCAAGCACCTTCGCCGCAAGCACCGTTCCCTGACCGCCCACACCGGCTAAAAGCACGTTAAGCATGCGCGCCTCCTTCCGCCACCGACAACGAGCCAAAGGGACATATCTGCGCGCAGAAGCCGCAGCCATTGCACAAGCTAGCATCTACGTACGCCTGACCGCGCGATGCACTCTTTGCACCCTGCGCATCGGGGTCGAAACCGATACCAGGGCAACCGATCTCGGTGATGCACTTCTTGCAGCCGGTGCAGCTTTTCGGATCGACTACAGCCGGGGCGGCAGGACGTACCAGCTGCACGCAAGGCGATTCGAACAGGACGGCGCTCGGCCCTTCGAACGCCAGGGCCTGACGAACCGCGGCAACAGAAGCATCCAGATCAAGCGGATCAGCATGCACGATGCAGGTGAGGCCCAAGGCCTCCAGCACGCGCTCAATGGATATTGGCGGGCGCTTCGGCCCCATGAGCGTAACGCCGGTACCAGGATGCGGCTGGGAGCCGGTCATAGCCGTAGTGGCATTGTCCAACACGCATACGGTGATATCGTGGCCGTTGTACACAGCGTTCGCAATGCCCGTCAGCCCACTGGCAAAGAACGTCGAGTCGCCCACGAAGGCGACCTGCTTCTTGTGTGGCTCGGCGACGGCGAAGCCCTGCGCCATGGTGATGCCCGCGCCCATACACAGACAGGTGTCCACGGCATCGAGTGGACGCGCGTTACCCAACGTGTAGCAGCCGATGTCTCCGCAAAGCACGGCTGGCGTTTTGCCCAGCGCTCGCTTGACGGCGTAGAAGCTGCCGCGATGCGGACAGCCGGCGCAAAGCACTGGGGGGCGCACGGGTAGCGTACCTTCCGCCCTATAGGCCGCAAAAGGCACCGCCGGAGTTATCTCGGCAAGACCGAAAAACGTCGCGATCCTGCTGGTGATGTCGTCCACGTCGTTCTCGCCGCGGTCGCGCGCATCGCCCGTGAGCTTACCGCGCACGTCAAACGCTCCGTGCGTCGCACCGCAGAAAGCCAGCAGTTCATCTTCCAAGAAGTGGTCGAGTTCTTCGAGCACGAGTACCTGGTCAAGCCCTTCGACGAACCGGGCTGCCGTCTCCTGGGGGAACGGGTAGGGTGTGCCTACCTGCAAGAAGCGGTAGGCCGGTACCGCGGCACCGCACTCGGCGGCGCGCTCCTCGATCATGCGAAGGGCCTCGCGGACGTAAGCCGCCGACACGCCACCGGCCATGATGCCCAAACGCGGCGCAGTACCGGATCCGCCGCCTTCGAACTGCGGGTTGAACGCCGCCAGCGCGGGCTCGTTTGCAAAATCGCCTGCTATCCGCACCAGGCGCTCGTTGATCTCACCATGGCCTTGGAACGCGCGGCGCGGGAAGATGATCCACTGGGGGTCGCGCTCGAAGCCCTCTTCGGGCACGGGGCGCGCATCCGTCTGGTCGGCCACCTCGAAGAACGTGGATGCATGGTTGATGCGCGTGGTCGGGCGCACGATTACAGGCGTGCGGTAGCGCTCGGACAGCCGATAAGCCTCCTGCATCATGGAGAAGCCTTGCTCAGGAGTTGCGGGGTCCAACACCGGCAGCTTGGCAAACGAGGCGAAGCGGCGCGTGTCCTGCTCGGTCTGTGAGGAAATGGGGCCGGGGTCGTCGGCTACGAACAGTACCATGCCGCCTTTCACGCCCACGTAGTTCAGGCTCATCAACGCGTCGCTCGCCACATTCAGCCCCACTTGCTTGCAGGTGAACAGGCAGCGTGCTCCCGTGTAGGACGCCCCAGCAAGCAGCTCGAGCGCGCTTTTCTCGTTGGTGGACCACTCCACATGTATGCCGCGCGCCGCGCCCGACGCATGCAGTTTCGCCACCGTCTCGATCAGCTCGGATGACGGCGTGCCGGGATACCCCGCCACGACGCGAACGCCCGCCTCGAGCGCCGCGTGCGCGAACGCCTCATTGCCCATCAGCAGTTTTTTTGTCATGTCCCCGCCTGCCGCTCTCGTCTCGTGCCCGCCTATACGCCTCTTCACGCCGACCATACCGCCAACACCTGCCGACCAGCTTCCTTGCCTCGCCCGCCAGACCACTCGCTTACCAACGCGGCCTGGACGTGCCGACCGTATACCCCTAGTCCAAACTATCGTACAGATGTTTCACGTGAAACATTTCGCCATCCTGTGTTTGAGATTCCATGATAGCGCACGAAAGCGCCCCTCGCGCGGGCGCATCCGCGAGGGGCGAACGGCAGTGCAGGGCCATCTGCGCAGGCTTCGGGAACACGCGGACACCCTCAGCGGACACCGTCGTGCCGCGCAACAGCGACTAGGCGTCGGCCATGCCCTGCTTGAAGTCGATGATCTTCTGGCGCGCGTCGTCGCACCCGGTGCCGAGGATCTGCACAGCCAGGATGGCCGCGTTCTTCGCACCATTGATGGCCACGCACGCCACCGGCACACCCGAGGGCATCTGCACCATGGACAGCAGCGAGTCCAGACCGCCCAAGTCGCTCGTCTTCATAGGCACGGTAATGACGGGGTTCGGGGTATACGCCGCCACGACGCCGCCCAAATGCGCCGCTTTGCCCGCCGCCGCCACGATCACGCGGATGCCGCGCTCGTGCGCCGTCGAAGCCCAATCGTGCACTTCGGCCGGCTTGCGATGCGCACTCGCCACTTTCACTTCATAAGGCACGCCGAACTCGTCTAGCTGCTTCATGCACGGCTCCATGGCCGGCATATCGCTTTCGGACCCCATGATAATGCCGACGACCGGGTTGCTGTTCTCACAGGACATAGAACTCTCCTTCTTTGAGGGAAAAGCACGCCTGCATGGACAAGCCAACGCAGGCGCACGGAATAAAGTTAGGGCTATTGTACGTTTTTCAACACGAGAGGGAAGATGCCCGCGCCCAATCTCCTTACCAATCTCCTCGCAGGTCGGCGCAAGCCCTCTCGCCAGCAGGCGCGGCGCTAGTCCTGTATCGCTCTCTCGAATCCGGCAAATATCCTGCTCTTTTCGCCTTAAAAAGGCCTATTAGTCAACAACCGGGTACTTATTTCCAAAAAGACATTCCCCCGGAAGACATATTTATCTAAAATCAGCTCATCTTCACCAGCGCGCTCAAAATACGAGCAAAACCTTACTGTCGACCAGGGTAAGCGGGCACATGCGACGGCGAAGCACTTAGTCGCGCGCCGGTACGGCCCTTCGCCGTTCCGGACACGCAAAGCGTGACAGGAGGAACCGATGGACGAAACGACCGAACCCGACGGCGAACAGGCTGCTTTGCCCTGCTTCGAATCGATGGCCGCACCCGCGAGCGGCGATCGCTCGATGCGCGAACGATTCGCGCAGCTTATCGCTCTGGACGTTCAGTTCAGCGTGCTTGCCGTAGGCGTGGACAGCTTCTCACGTATCAACAACCTGTTCTCGTACTCATTCGGCGACAAAGTTCTAGGCAGCCTGAACTGCCTCATCGCCGACCTACTGCCCGTCGATGCCTCGGTATACCGCTTTGACGGCGATTGCTTCGGCATCGTGCTTCCCGACGTCACCGATCGGGATACGCTGGACGGTCTCTTTGGGGATATCCTCGCATTCGTCAATACCGGCATCTCCATCGGGGAAACCAGCATCTCTTTCAGCATCTCGGGCGGTGTCTGTATCCACCCCCACAACGGCAACGACGCAGACGAGCTGTACCGCAACCTACACATCGCCTTGATCGATGCCAAACGACAGGGAAGGGGCCGTTGCACTCACTGTACGCACGCCCTCTGCGCTATCTCCCAGCGAACGCTCCTGCTCATGGAAACACTACAGCGATGTCTCGCGCACGGATTCGACGGGTTCTCGATGCGCTACCAACCCATTATGGATGCCCGCGATGAGCGTGTTCACGGATGCGAGGCGCTCATGCGCTGGAGCAACGACCAATTCCCCGAAGGCGTCTTGCCGTTCGAGTTTATCCCCTACCTAGAGGAGAGTGGGCTGATCTGCCAGGCAACTTCTTGGCTGATCGATGTTACGTTTGCCCAGGCAGCGAAATGGACGGCAGTAGACCCCTCGTTCATTATGAGCATCAACCTGTCCAAACAGGTGTTCGACCAACCCGATTTGAAGTTCAACCTCGTACAAGCCGTCAAAAAGTACCACGTCAACCCTCGCAACATCATGCTGGAGCTCACCGAGAGCAGCAAGGTGGCAAATGCGGCGCTGCTCAGCGAGACGTTGGATTTCCTGCGAGGCCAAGGGTTCCTTGTCGCCTTGGACGACTTCGGCACCGGTTATTCGTCGCTGAGCATGTTTCGCACGATTGCAGCAGACGAGCTAAAAATAGACCGCAGCTTCCTCGAACGCGTGACGTACGACGTAAACGACCAGCTGATCATCTCGCAGGTTATCGAGCTGTGCCACAACATGAACATCACCGTGTGCGTGGAGGGCATCGAGACCTACGATGTGCTGCAGATCGTACGCGACTTGGGCGCTGACACCGTTCAGGGCTTCTACTACGATCAAGCCATCGATGCCGAGGTCTTCGAGCAGCGCTATCTTCCCGGCAGTACCGGAGCCGTGCACCCGGATATCGCAGCAGAACCTTCCCTCGTATATTCAGACGCCCAGCCGGAACAGCCGGCCTCACCCGGCGAGTTGGTAGACCGCGCGCAGGCGGGTATCTTCCAAGCAGCCATGGACGAGACGTTCACGTTCATCACCTGCAATGAGGGCTACCGCCGCATGCTGGGGTATACCGCACGCGAGATGGCGGCCCGCTTCGGCAACCGCGCGCTTGCCATTGTGCACCCTGATGACACCGCGTACGTGAACGAGGAGATCCGCCGGCAACTCGGGATAGGCGACGTAGTGCTGATCGAGTTTCGCGTCGTGCGTTGGGACGACATACCACTGTGGGTGACAGGCACCGGCAACGTCGTACGGCCGAGATCGGGAAAGCCGTACCTTGTCGTAGTCATCGTCGACACCGACCGCATCAAACGGGCATCCCTGCAAACGGCGCGAGAATTGGAATCCACCCATCGGGTGTTGGAGAACATCCCCCTAGGCATCAAAAGCGTACGCTACGACGACGGGTTCACCTTCGAATACATCTCGCCGGAGTTTATGGCCACCATGGGCTACACCCGTGACGAAATACGCGACCGCTTCGATGACAAGTACCTGGAAATCATCGTAGAGGAAGACCGCGAGGTCATCGTGCAAGCCGCCCAAGAGGCAAAGCCGGGGCACCCCTTGAAGCTGCGGTTCCGCCTGAACGCCAGTGACGGACGCAAATTATGGGTCGAAACAGTGACGAAGCTATGCGACCGCGACCCAGACGGCATGCAGCGCTTCGTTTCAAGTATCGCAGCGGTGGAGGGGCCCAGCGAACAGGGCGAGGGCGAGGACATAGACAACCGCTTCCAGCTGGCATCGAAGCGCTGGGGCGACGTGCTCTTCACGTACGACCTCAAGTCCGGTGCCGTCCAATTCTCAGACAATTACGAACTCGAGTTCCACGCGCCGCCGAAAAGTACGATCGACGACCAGATGGCGCTGTCCCCCGCTTCCGACCAAGAGCGCATTCGCACCGTTCTAGAACAGGCTCGATACGGGGAAGCCCCTTCGCCTATCGAGATGCGCATCGCCCCCGACGGCGGCGAATATGTCTGGTGCGTGCTGTCGCTGAATTGCGCAGAAACCTCCAACGGCGAACCTGCCACTATGTTCGGACGCATCAAGAACATCGACGAAGAGAAGCGTGAGCGGGAAGAGCTCGTGCACGAATCGCAGACCGACGCGCTGTGCGGCACGTACAACAAGATAACCACTGAGCGCAAGGTGCAGGCAGCACTTGACGAGGCAGGAGCCGGCGAGCGTTACGCTCTGTGCATGATCGACATCGACGACTTCAAGGGCATCAACGACACGGCCGGACACATCGCCGGCGACCGGGCGCTTGTCTCCCTTGCCGACTCGCTCAAAACCGTGGCCGGGCAAACGGGCATCGTCGGGCGCGTAGGCGGGGATGAATTCGTACTGCTACGTTCATGTGGGGAAAGCTCGGCAGATCCGATGACGTTGGGCCAGAAAATCATCGAAGGCCTCCCGAAAACCTACCAAGCAGACGAACGCGCCGTGTCCCTGTATTCCAGTGTGGGCATAGCCTGCTACCCCGAAGACGGCCACTCGTTTTACGATTTATTCAAGCATGCAGATGCCGCTCTCTATCTGGCCAAAGAACGCGGCAAGAACCAGGTGTGCCTCTACCGGGAATAAACGCAGGGATCTAGAGAACCGAGCGAGGCAGAAATGAAACGCGACGAGATAAAGAAGCTGGCACGTGAGCTAAAGAGCGTTGGATTCCGTAGCCTGACCGATCGAATAGTCACCGCGAAGAACAATAGCAACGTTCCTAATTTGTGGCA
>NZ_JAVWUP010000016.1:0-33221 GCF_036667095.1 Gordonibacter sp.
ATAAGGCAAAAACGCTGCTGCATTCGTTGCGGTGGTACCATCTGGGGTTTGCATTTGTGTGGGTTATCGCGTTTGCGAGCCTTCCCTTCGGAGACAGCAGCTCTGCGGGCCTGTTGGCGGTCGTGGGCGGCATCCATGTTTCCGATCACTTCGAAGTGATCGACGCGGAGGATCGTCCGGTCGAAGGCCTGTACGCCATAGGCAACTGCTCGGGCGATCTGTACGCCTACGACTACCCCATCAACGTGCAGGGCAACAGCCATGGGCGCTGTCTGGTGGGGGGCAAATGCCTCGGTGAGCAACTGGCCGGCGTGTACCAGGAGATATAAGCGTCACCCTGAAAGACGATTCCCCTCCCTTGCCCGAAGGGCTCGCCCCGTAGATGGGTGGCGAGCCCTTCGTGGCGTTTATGCTGATCGGACATATTTTTCGGCAGAAGACTCGTCGCTTTGTTAACTCATGGTGACTTTATGGTGATCGGCAGATTACGGCCCCATTCTGGCTGGTTCCACTAAAGTAACTGCCTTGTAATCCCGTTCGGGTCGCCTTCGAAATTTAGAAGGAATCAAACAAAATGAATATGAAGCAATGGCTGGTCCAGCCTCAGCGAAAGCTCGGACCTCTAGGACTCGTTGTCCTCCTCGTCGTCTCCAGTCTGGTGACACCCCTGTCCTTAGATATGTACACGCCCGCCGTCCCGCATATGGCGGAGCTGTTCTCGACCTCAACCGGCATGGTCAACCTGACCTTGGTAGGGTACTTCCTGTTCTTCGCCGTGGGCTTGCTGCTGTTTGGCCCGGTGAGCGACCGCTACGGACGTCGTCCGGTACTGCTGGCGGGCGTCCTGGTCTACACGGTAGGCAGTGCGTTTTGCGCTTTGTCCCTGGATATCTGGATGTTCATCTTCTTCCGTGTGGTGCAGGCACTGGGTGCCGGTGCCGTCAGCGCGGTGGCGACGGCCATCGTGAAGGATGCGTTCGTGCCCCAGAGGCGCGCCGCCATCCTCTCGCTCGTCCAGATCATGTTCGTGATCGGGCCGGTGCTGGCTCCGTTCTTGGGCGCCCTCATCATGCAGGTGGTCAACTGGCGCATGACGTTCGTCGCCCTGGGTGCCGTCGGTGTGGGATGCTGCACGCTGGCCGTGATGTTCGAGGAGACGCTCCCAGCCGAAAAGCGCTTCGAGGGCAGCGTGTTCAGCAGTCTGGGGCGTTTGGGCGTGGTGGCCCGCAATAAGGGATTCGCCTCGTTTCTGGGTATCGTGGGCCTGTTCAACCTGCCGTTCATGGCCTACATTGCCGTGGGTTCGTATATCTACATCTCATTTTTCGGGCTTAGCGAGATCGAGTACAGCCTGTTCTTCGCCGCTGCCGCCCTACTGACCGCAGCGGGTCCGGTTATCTGGCTGAAGGTGTCGAAGCATATCAGCGCGCGTCGCTTTACCAGCATCTTGCTGGCGGTGGCGCTCGGCTCCGGTGCGGCCATGCTGCTGGTGGGCGAGCTGACGCCCGTGCTGTTCTGTCTCACGTTCCTCGTGTTCGCCATGACGGAGGCCTGCGTACGCCCCTACAGCACCGACATCCTGCTCTCGCAGCAGGAAAGCGATGCCGGTGCAGCCTCGTCGCTCATCAACTTCGCCCATACGGCCATCGGGTGCGTGGGCATGGCGCTGGCTGTGCTGCCTTGGCCCAACTACGTTGTAGGCGTCGGATCGCTTGTTGTGGTTACCATGGCGTTTGCGGGCATCTGTTGGATCGCCCTGCTCAAATCGCGCATCCTTCTTCCCGGCATCAAGGATGATATGCCGAAAGATGCAGGTGAGGAAGCGGGCGCACGTATTCCTGTGCAAGATCGTGCCCAATAGGGAAGCGTACGCACTGCTGTTATCGAGCGGTTTTTCGGTCCGATACCTTACAAAACGGTAAAAAACCGGTGAAACCGCAAATCTCGAAGTTTTTTCCTTCGAGATAGCGTATAGTAAACACGTGCTCTCGAGGTGAGGGCGAGTGCTCCCGCAAGGCGGCTGCATACAGTGTTACCTCCTTGAGTGGTCAAGGAGAGGAAAGAGGATTTAAAATGGCGGAAGGTACTGTTAAGTGGTTCAACCCCGAAAAAGGCTATGGGTTCATCTCTCAGAATGATGGCGAAGATCTGTTCGTCCACTTCTCTGAGATCAAGATGGACGGGTTCAAGACCCTTGACGAAGGTTCTGCAGTGCAGTTCGACGTCACGACTGGCCAGAACGGCAAGCTCCAGGCAAGCAACGTGACGAAGGCATAACCGCCGATTCACATTTTATGCCGAAATGGCCCCGCATTTGCGGGGTCATTTTTCTATGGGGAAGAAGGGGTATGTTTTGGCTTATTGCAGGCGCCTGCACGCCTGTGGCGAGGTGCGCAGCGGCATCTGCGGCGTGGGCAGCATCGCCGACGGCGTAGCGGCTGGCAGGGCGATCTTCGCGGTGTAGCATTTGTCGGGCGAATGCGGAGTGGTGTCGTAGAACGCAAAAAGGCCCTCGGTCTTTTGGGATTCCGAGGGCCTTTTTGCGTGAGAAAGGCGACGACGCGCAGCTTCGAGGCGATTGTCTACGCGATGAACATGGCGTCGCCGAAGGAGAGCAGGCGGTAGCGCTCCTCGATGGCGTGGGCGTAAGCGGCCATGATATTCTCGCGAGTGCTGAAAGCGCTGACGAGCATCATGAGCGTGGATCGCGGCACGTGGAAGTTTGTGACGAGCGCGTCCACTACGTGGAACTCGCTGCCGGGCAGGAGATAGAGCGACGTCGCCTCGCGCTCGCGCGGCGTGACGGTGCCCGCTTCTGCGTCCCAGGCGCTTTCCAGGCTGCGCACGCTCGTGGTGCCCACGGCGATGACGCGCCCGCCGCACTCGCGCGTCTCGGCGATGGCGCTCACGGTGCGCTCGGGCACGGTGTAGCGCTCGGTATGGATGGTGTGCTGCTCGGGGTCGTCCTCGTCCACGATGCGGAACGTGTCCAGGCCCACTTCCAGCTCTACTGTTTCCCAGCGCACACCCTGTTCGCGCAGGCGCTCGATCAGCTCGGGCGTGAAGTGCAGGCCGGCCGTAGGCGCCGCTGCCGAACTTTCGCGGCGGGAGTACACGGTCTGGTAGAGTTCTTCGTCGCCGGCGTAGTTCTTGATGTAGGGAGGCAGCGGCGCGTGGCCCACGGCGTGTAGCGCCTCGTCGAGCGAGGGCAGCGACGTGGCCAGGCGGGCCAGGCGCTCGCCCTTCTCGGCGTTCTCGACCCAGTCAACGATCTCGGCAGAGAGTGCCACATTGCCGTTTGCGTCGGAGAAGTCCACGATGGCACCCGTCCCCGGCTTCAGGCGCTTGCCAGGGCGCACGAGCACTTCCCACAGCGCGCTCTTGTCGGTCTTCGCCTCGTGCGCTGGCATCTCGCGCAGCAGAAACACCTCGGCTGCACCGCCCGTGCCGCGCTTCGTGCCTAAGAGGCGCGCCGGCATGACGCGCGTCTCGTTGGCTACTAGCAGATCGCCGGGGCGCAGGTAGTCCGCGATGTCGCGGAAGATACGGTCTTCCAAGGCGCCGGTTGTGCGGTTCATCACCAGCAGGCGGCATCCGTCGCGCTGGGCGGCGGGCTCCTGCGCGATGAGCTCGGGGGGCAGATTGTAGTCGAAATCGGAGGTTCTCATGGGTGTTCCTTTGGAGGGTATCCTGTTCGGCGCGCCGAGGAGGCGCTTGTTCGGAACTTTCCATTATAGGCATTTGCCGTGACGGTGAGAAGCCGGGTCTTCAAGTGCTCGGCCTGCTTTCGAGAGGCGCTGGTTGCGCAACTCCTTCAGGGCGGCGCGCTTCTTGGCCTGCTTGTCGGCGTAGGCCTGTCGCTCGGCTCGGCGGGTCGCGCGGGCGGCTTCCTCGGCTTCGCGCTCGGCGGCGTGCTCCTCGAGGCGTGCCGCGCGTTCGGCTGCGCGCTCGCGGCGGCGCAGGTCGCGCTCGGCGGCCGCCTCGGCATCCGAGAGGCGGCATCCGCAGTAGTTCTGACGGTACATGCCCAGCTCGCGGCTACGATGCGTGGCCTCGTCGTAGAAGGGGCGGTAGTCCTCGAACAGGGCGGCTACTCCTGCGTTGGCCGCCGCGCGCTCCAACTCCTCATGGATGACCTCGGTGAACTGGTAGGGGCTTACCGACAACGTGGTACCGATCGCATCGAACCCTTGAGCGGCTGCCCGTTGCGCGGTGCGCTCGAAGCGTAGGCGGTAGCATGCGCGGCAGCGGGCCTCGCGCAGGGCGGGCTGGATTGCCACCTGCTCCATGTTGCCCCCGGCTGCGTGGAGCGCCGTTTCGCCCACGCGCCCGGCACCGGCCTCCCAGGCAGCCGGCTCGTACACGTCGTCGATGACGGGGACGCCCTCCGATTCCGCCCAGGCGCGCAGCGTGTCCAGACGCCGTGCGTACTCGTCGGCTGGGGCGATGTTCGCGTTGGAGAACAGGATGGTTATATCGTGCCCCTCCTCGCGCAGCAGGCGCAAGGGCTCGAGCGAGCATGGCCCGCAGCACGCGTGTAACAGCAGCTTCATGGTGCTTCGCCTCCTTAGAACTCTATGCCGCGCCGTGCGGGGGTACCGCTGGCGAAGTAATGCTTCACCTCGCGCATCTCGGTTACCAGGTCGGCCGCTGCCATGACCTCTTCGCTTGCGTAGCGGCCGGTGAGCACCAGCTCGACTCCGCTGGGGCGGGCCTGCACCAGCTCAAGCAGGCTGCCCGGCTCGAGATATTCCAGATGATCTGCCACGTTCACCTCGTCGAGGACGACGATGTCGTACCTTCCGCTTGTAAGCGCAGCCTGTGCCGCCTCGAATCCTGCCTGCGCCGCTCGGGTGTCTGCCTCGGCATCGGGCGCATCCAGCTCGCGTCCCGTGCCGTACTGTTCGGCCGCGATGGCATCGCCCATCAGTGCGAAGACATTCAGTTCGCCGGTGGGGTTGTTCTTCATGAACTGCCCGAAGTACACGTGCAGCCCGGTGCCGGCCGCGCGGACGGCCAGCCCGACGGCTGCGGTCGTCTTTCCCTTGCCGCTGCCGGTGTACACTTGTGTTCTTCCTTGTTCCATGAAGCCGGGTCCTCTCTTTCGATTATCTCGCCATCTGAGGGGGCAGGTAGGGGGCAGGGTTGGGGGCAGGGTATGTGGCAATCCGCCGTCTTGTGTTGCTGGGGGGCTAGTCGCCCAGCTCGCGCTCCCAATCGAAGCCGGGCGGAGGCGCGAGAGGTATTTCGGGCTCCTCGACTTCGCCCGAAATGCCGTCCCAGGCGCAGGCTCCCATATCGATATGGTCGTCGTCGACGAAGGTGATGCCTTCCTCTTCCAGCATGGTGCGCTGCACCTCGGGTCCTCCGAACGCGTAACCGCGGCACAGGCCGCCGTCCTTGAACACTACGCGATGGCAGGGGATGCTGTTCACCTCGGCACCCGGATCGGGGTTGGCGTGGAGCGCGTAGCCTACGTAGCGCGCTGATCGCGGGGCGCCGACCAAGCGGGCTACCTGCCCATAGGTTGCCACTTTCCCTGTCGGGATGCGTCGAACTACGGTAAACACTTTGTCCGAGAACTCGCCCACTGCTGCCTGTTATCCTTCTAGTTCGTCCTGCATGCCTTGATGCTGCAAGGGTACCGCATTGGGCGCAGCAGCGAAAGAGGGCGGCGGGGGTCTGCGTGCTCATCGGGGTGGTGTTCGGTTACTACCCCGCACGGCGCGCTGCGAAGCTGGATCCGGTGGAGTCGCTGGGCTTCCAGTAAAGGTAGTGCAGGGGCCGATCATGCTCTGACCGGCCCCTGCGGCGAAATGTCAGGTCTGTGGCCTTACGAATTGCGTTGGCTTCGATTGCGTTTCGCGAGAAATAGCAATCTGCGAGCGATGCGCCTGGGCGCCTATGCGCTATACTTCAACGCGTTGATTGGCAATGATGGTTGCGTCGGGCACGGCGCCGTCCGCTTGCGGACGAGGGGAATGCGGGTGGGAATCCCGCGCTATACCAGTAACCGTAAACGCTGATGGGACGGACAAGGCCGCAGGCGTGGGGCCCGTTCCTGATGAGGCGAAGTCGGACTACCTATCCATCGTACCTCGTGGCCCTGGAAAGAGAGGTTCCGACTATGCTCGGTTCTTTGTTCGTGCGCATCGGCTCAGACGGTGCAAGCATTCCCCAGAGATTGTTCTCGCTGCTGCTCTCGCTGGTGTTGGCGGCATCGCTGGTGCCGAGCGTGGCCTGGGCGGATGCGACAAGCGTTGGTTCCGTGGAAAGCGCCTCTCCGACAGAGGGCGCCCCGGACGTCGAAGGCGAGCAGCCGGATGCTCCTGCCTTGGTGCCGGATGCGGCCGCGCCTTCGGAGGAGCCCGAGCTCGAACCCGTTGCCCCGGAGGCAACAAAGCCTCCTTTGTCCGATAGCTCGGCATCCAAGGAGGCTCTGCAAAGCCCTCCGTCCAATTCCGCCGAGCAAGCACCGCCTTTGCCGGTCGAGACCCTCTCGACCGAGCTGGATTCAGAGCGCGCGTTCGACAAGAGGGTGTACGTCTTCATCCAGGATGCGCAGGACAAGGGCGGCATGTCGAAGGTGACGGGCGCTCTCGAAGTTGGGACCGAATTATGGGCGAACGTCAACGACTATGCTTCCGACACGTCCATCGCGCATGACGCCTCGTGGAGCTATCAGTGGCTGAGCGCACCAAGCCAGTCGTCCAGTGTTTCCAGCTATGCTCCGATTCCGGGTCAAACGTCCCAGAACCTCGCGATCACCGACGAGCTGGCACGGCAGTTGTCCGGCTCGTACCTTGCCATCAGGGTTACGGTGGAAGGTGCTGACTACTTCGGCCCGGGGTTCTCTGGCATTACTTCGAGCTCTGTGCCCGGCCCGATCAGGCTTGCTGGGGCGGTCGACATCTACGCAACCTCACTTGCTAAGGGTGCTGCGGGCACCTATGTGTTCTCGGTGGGCGATACCGTGACGGCAAGGGCCAAGGAAAAAGGCGCCACGGATTTCATCGGTAGCGACAAGCTGAACTACCAGTGGCAGGTGAGCACGGACAATTCGGTCTTTACCGACATTGCCGGGCAGACGGCTTGTGACTTGATGCTTGATGCCGGCTATGAGGGTAAGTTCGTCAGGTGCGCCATTTCGGCCAAGATTGGCGCGAGTAAAAGCACCACCACGGCAACTAAGGCAATCGGTGCCGTTGGCGCCGTCAACGTTACGTCGGTTTCTGCGAGCAAGAACGGCAATCTGTATCCGGGCGACGTGATCGTGGCCAGTGCCGCATCCGGATCCGTCGATGTGACTACCAGCGACAAGCTGACCTGGTCGTGGTATCGCGGCAATACCGCAGGCACGGCGACCACTCGCATAGAGGATGCTACCACCAGCACGCTTACGGTGACCGAGGACATGATGGGCGCGTACCTCGTGGCGTGTGTCGATGGCGGTTTCGGTGAAGTGAAGGCTTCGGCTGCAGGTCCCGTGGTGCAAAAGGGAGCCTTCAAGCTGTATAAAGTGGAGGCTTCCGGTTCGGCCGAGGTGGGCAAGACGCTCAATGCTGTTGCCTATGGCGATGACGACCGCGGTACTCCCGTCTCCGACCAAGCGATTGTGAGCTATCAGTGGCAATATGCCAGCACCAGTACAACGTCGGATACCGCATTCAAAGATATTCCCGGGGCCACGAGCAAGGCCTATACGGTTGCCGCCGATATGCTGGGTAACTACCTGCGCGTGAAGGCGACGAGTCTCAACGTTTCAACAAGCACCTCTAAACCCTATGGTGGGTCTACGCAGCCGGTCAGCCCCTTAGGGCCGGTTAAGCTTGCGGGTGCCTATGACCTGTCTTCCGTGAAGCTTGCTTCGTCGGGGCAAGCTATGCAGGCGGGCGCGGTGATCACGCCCACGGCGCGGTATAAGAAAGGTTCTTTCGAATACGATGTTCCTGCTGATGCGAAGGTGACCTATACCTGGCTTGTGTCCGACGCGCAAACGGGCACCTTTGTGCCTCTGGCTTCAGGAGCGGATGCTTCCGGTAAGCTTACGCTCGATGCTGCCCTGGTGGGCAAGTGGGTAAAAGTCTCGGCGAGCGCGTTGGTAAACGATGCAGCCAGCACTGCGTACCGTGTGTTGGCTGAAGGCGGGTACGACCTGCTGCGCGTGACGCTTTCCCCTAATTCGGGCGACCTGTTCACGGGTGATAAGATCGCGGCGAAGGTGCAGGCAAAAAATCTGACGGGCCTGTCAACAGGCGATGACGTAAGCGATAACGTGAGCCTGGTGTGGTCTGTCAGCGATACGGCGCAGGGAGTGTTTGTGCCGCTTGATGGCGTGGGTTCCAAGACGCTAGCCATTCCCGCTGAGGCGGCAGGCAAATTCCTCAAGGCAACGGCAACAAGTGGAGACTCGTCGGTTGAGGCGGTCACGTCGCGGGCCGTTGTCGATTCGGATACCCTTGAGGGCGCGGCTAGAAAGCTCGAGGCGAAATCCTTCAAGGCGACCCCGACGTACGGGCAAGACGCCAATATAAACGAGGTGGTGCGGGCGAAGCTCGCAGAACTGGGTTATAACGATATCGCCGTTACCACAAAATCGGCGGTCGCGCGCAAGACAAACGAGAGCGCAACGGTGGGGGTCTCGGTCGTCGATGGTGATACCAATGGGGATATCACCTATTTCTTCATGGATCCTGACGAGGCGCCCAGCATGTCTTTGTCGTATACGCAGTTGCGGCAGTTCGATTTCACGTTCGTGCTCTCGCGGGGCGATCAAACGTATGAGTATGCGCCTTTCTATGCCGGGACGATGCCATGGGATGAGTCGCGGGTGTCTGCGCTGCTTGAACAGAAGGCCGAGATGCTTGCAATGGGTTTTGCTTCGGGCGATACGGTCGATGCTGTTACCAAGAACATCACGCTGCCCTATAAGCTGAAGGATGGCTCTGGTGCGACGAAGTCCTGGTCAAGTGTGACATGGGCTTCTTCTGATAAAGCGGTTGTGGCAATTCAGGGCTCCGGTTGGTCCGACAGTACCGGCAAAGTGGTGCGCTCGGCCTCGGATCGGACGGCAATGCTGACGGCGACGGTGTCTGCTGGCACCATTGCGTCATCGGGCGGCCCCGTCACGACCATCGAAAAGGCCTTTCCGGTAACCGTGAAGGGCGATCCCGACAAGATGGCTGCCGAGAAGGCTGCCCTGGAGAAGAAGGTGCAGGCAAACTTCACCTACGACAATCTCAAACTTGTCGAAATGGGCGCCCCGGTTGATAAGGATGCGGTGGCGGGAGATTTGAGCCTCCCGAACCCTGGAACGATTGGAGTTGACGGCAAGTATTATGCGGTGGCCTACAAGGCCTCAAACGATGCCGTCGTGGTCAACACCTATCGCGGTGCGGTTTACCGCCCGCTGCCAGGTGCCGGAAAAGCGCCCGTCGACCTTACCGTGACGGTGACGGACAAGGCGAACCCCGAGATAACTGCCACGAAAACGCTCTCAATACAGATCGCTCCCCTCGAGCAAGTAGATGTCGACCGCGAGCTGGAGCTTATGGAGGCGGCCAAGTCTGGCTACTTTGCAGCCCTTGCGAACGGCCAGTCGTCGAACGCGGTCACGCAAAACCTGCACGCCTTCCAGAAAGCCTACTTCGATGCATCGGGCGCCCTTGCGTGGACTTACGACTATGCGTCGACGAACGCTGCGGGTAGCGGTATCGTGCCGGTCGATCTGGAGGGCTACGACTCCATGGGGTCGGAGGGCTGGCGTTTGTTCAAATCCAGCCGTCCGAACGTGGTGGCACATGAAAACTTGCTGGTCAAACAACCTGAGTACAACACGCCGGTAACTCTGAACTCGCGTCTTTCGAGCGAGAAATACGCCCGCTATGCCGAGCGTTATCCTGAAAACACCAGCTTTCAGCAGCTTGCGAACCAAAACGTCTCGGCTGCGTTCACGGTGGTGGGAACGAGCGGACAGGTTGATCCCTGGGTTACGGCAACCTGCTCGGTTATCGGTGTGGACAAAGACGGCAACCAGCAGACGTGGGCTGCGGCGCAGCCTTATACGCTTGCAAGTGGGGCTACGGTGGCAGCGGTATCCGAAGCGATGTTCGAAGCGACGGGATTGACGGCGGACTTCGGGGTGGGTCAGTGGGGCTGGGCTCTCAATTCCCTCACCTCTCCTTTCGATGCGGGCTTGAAGCTTGCGTGGGGCACTCTTCCCAATAAAGGTTGGTCATACTATGTCAACGGAAAGGATTTGGGCGTAGGCGCAGGCAGCTATGCGGTTCAGCCTGGAGACAGCGTTATGTGGCGCTATGGTGCTTGGGACGATCCCGCTCCGACCGACCAGCTGTCGGTGACCTGCGAGGTTGTTGGTGCAAATGTCGATGGGGCTGCCCAGACATGGGCTTCGCCGGTTACCTTGACGATGGGCAAGGGCACGACGGCGGCCGACTTGTCGAAGGCCATGTTCTCGCAGACGGGGCTGAAGGCCAATGCGGGTAACGGGTCGTTTGGCTGGTATTTGAACAGTATCTTCTCGCCCTACGATGGTGTCGAACTGAAGTCGGTGGAAGTCTCGCCGGGAGTTTGGAGGTCCTGGCAGCTTTTCATCAACGGAGCGTATGCCAACACAGGCGCGAGTGGCTATACCTTGCAAGCTGGCGATACGGTGTCGTGGGTCTACGGGTCGGATGGCACTATGCCGGGGCAGGTTGCGGTCGCCGCGCAAATATTAGGCTTAGATGCAAGCGGTACTACTCAAGTATGGGCTCGCGAGTCTTCGTACCGGATGATCGAAGGGGCCACGGCGGCTGATTTGTCCGAGCAGGTATTCGCAGCAAAGGGCATCGAGGCGAGTTATGACCCGAAGGGCACGTATGGATGGGTGCTCGAGTCGGTCACGTCGCCGTTCTCCAAAAGCGTTACGCTTGTTAACGAGAGTGTGCCGCCCTATCGTTACTGGCAGCTTTTCATCAACGGCAAATCCTCGGACTACGGTGCGGGTTCGGTTGCGTTGCAACCTGGTGACCGCGTGGTCTGGTGCTATTCCACGTATGGCTCTAGCCTTCCCAGCCCTGGCGAGGTGGTCATCGTGCCGGACGCCTCGCGTCCGAGCTACGATTCGTCGTGGGCAGGCTTCGGCAGCGGGTCTGCGGGTGGCGCGGTGGTCGAACGCCCCACGCCGTCGCAATCCGCCGAGCAGGCTTGGGCCTACAACTTCAAGGAGGGCGCGCAGGGCGATGCGAGTGTGTCGGAACCCCTGGTGGTGAACGGCTCGATCTATCTGGTAGTGAACGGCGAGCTGCGCGTGGTCGATGCTGCCACGGGTGCAGTGAAAAAGGACAAGAGCGGTCGGGAACTTCGTGCGAATGTAGGATCGACCAGCGCTTACTGCAACCGTCCGGTATACAGCGGCGGCATTGTCGTCGTGCCTTCCGACAACGGAAGCCTGACCGCATTCACGGCCGACACGCTCACCTGCGTCTGGAAGACCTCGCCGCTCGGGGTGGGCGATAGCAAGCTGGGCTACCAGTCGCTCTCGTCGCTTACCGTGAACGGCTCGTACGTGTATGCGGCCTTCACCATGGTCGGTGCGGGAGGCGTTGGCGTGCGCGGCACGCTCGTGTGCGTGAACTTGGCCGACGGCACGGTTGCGTGGATGCAGCCTGATACTGAAGGGTCAAAATCCGCTGGTTACTATTGGGCTGGTGCGGCCGCTTCGGGCGACGACCTCGTTATCGGCGACGAGTCGGGTGCCGTCAAGCTTGTCGACGGGCAGACCGGCAACGTGCTGTCTTCCGTTTCGGTCGGCGCGTCCGTTCGTGCGGGCATCGTGTCGATTCCTGCGACGGCGCGCGGTGCCGAATCGACGTTCGCTGCGGTGGCGACGGACGGCGTCTTGCATGTGATCACCCGCAACGGAGACACCCTGAGCGAGGTGGGCTCGGTGAAGTTCGCCAGCAAGTCGACTTCGACTCCGGCATCGACGGGTGGCAAGGCGTTCGTGTGTGGTCTCGATGCAGATGGCTACGGCACGCTTTCGGTGATCGACTTGGAAGCGCTCTGCGTCGCGCAAACGGTGCGCGGAGGCAGGGGCGAGGCGCAGTCGTCGCCCTTGGTGTCGGTGCAAAGCGATGGAACCTATGCGTACTTCACCTGCAACGGGGCTCCCGGTGGCGTGTACGGTTATCGTCTGGGCGACGTGTCGGCCTACACGCTGTTCACGCCGGGCGACGGCCAGCAGAGCTATGGCTTGGGATCGGTTGTTGCCGACGAGAAAGGCAACCTGTACTACACGAACGACTCGGGCCATCTGTTTGCGCTCAAAGGCCAGGAAGGCGTGCGCGTGACTTTCGAGTCGAACGGCGGCTCCTACGTGGGAACTTCCTACGTCGCGCTGGGCAAGGCGGTTCTGCGGCCGACCGATCCTGTACGGCAGGGCTCTACGTTCGACGGGTGGTTCTCCAACGCCGCCTGCACGGCAGCATGGGATTTCAACACGGCGGTGCAGGAGGGCATAACGCTGTATGCCAAGTGGAAAGATGCCGAAGCACCAGGCGGCAACACGCCCGGAGGCGATCCGAGTAGCCAGCCGGATGGCGGCTCGAACGGAAGTGGCGGTTCTACGGGAAACGATGCAGGCAATCAAGGCGGCAAGGGCGCTTCTGGCTACGTGTCTGCTGCGAATGCGCCGCTCACGAAAACTCCGGGGAAATCGGTCGATGGGGAGAAGAAGGCTGCGGCGGATGCCTCCTCGAAGAGTGCTGGTAGGGACGCGTCGGCGTCCGGCAAGGAGGTAACGCCGCTGTCTGCTGCGACGGGCGGTGAGGCTGAGGCTGCGGCTGCAGGCGGGTCTGCGGGCGGCGTGAACCCCTGGGCGGCAGGTGGTATTGCGGCAGGCGTCGTGGGCCTGGCTTGTGCGACGGTCTACCTTGTTCGGACGCGTCGCAAGCCCGGTACTCCGGGCACCTCGACGGAAGGGAAGTAGATCATGGATGACGAGCGTATCGCACCCGGTTCCGAGAAAGACGAGCGTATCGCGCCGGCTCCCGCATTCGGTGGCCCCTCTGCGCCAGGGCCCGAAAGCGCACATTCCCCGCGTCGCCGCAAGGCCATTGCGGGCATCGTGGCGGCCTGCTCCGTCGTCCTCATCGGTGTGTCGGCATTCTTCCTCGTGCCCGCGATGGGCCAAGATGCGGCTCCCGGTATGCTCCAAACTACCAGCGAGCAAGCTGACAAGGCTGCAAATAACCAAGAAGCCCAGGCTTCTCAGGACAAGGCAGCTTCCGACAAAAGTGCCGCCGACGCTGCTTCTGCAGGCGAAGCCGATGCCTCGGCAGCTGGTTCGGGCGACGAGGCGAGTACGGCGGGCGCTGGCGCAACGGATGGAGGGGGTGGTTCTTCCTCGTCCCTGGCGGGCGCTTCCTCGGAATCGACGGCTCCTTCCGGCGGCTCATCGTCGAGTGCCGGGCGGCAGCCTCAAGACGATACCGTTACGGTATCGATTTCCGTATCCAGTTCGGCGGTGGGCAATCCGGTATCGGGCGGCACGACGGCCACCTTTGCGAAAGGGTCGACGGTTTACGATGCCCTTATGGCATGCGGGTTGTCGGTCAACGCCACGCCCAGCTCCTTTGGCACCTATGTGAATGCCATCGGCGGTTTGGCTCAGTTCGATCACGGTGGCGGCAGTGGGTGGGTGTATACCGTGAACGGGCAGACAATCAACGTGGCTTGCAGCAGCCAAGTTCTTCAAAACGGCGATACGGTGTCGTGGTTCTATACGACGGGATAATGACGATGGTCGTTCAGGATGTCCGACGAGCACAACCCTCGCACGAAAAACTAACCGGCTGCGTCGCGGTCTCTGGACAAGCGCGTGCTTTGTGCTATCGTGCGGTGCATGGCAGTGTTGTTTTACATCGGAGGAGAGTGGGGAATCATGGCGTTCAGTCCGAAGTTGGCCGTTGCCTTGGCCGCAATAGCTCTGGTGGGGGCAATCGCCCTTATCGCGTCGGTCGTGCTTACCGTGCACGCCTAGGCGAGGCGCGTCTCGTCGGTCCGTCTTTTTCCTGCTCTTGCGCGTTCGTGCGTAGGCGGGTGTCCGCATGAATCCGACGGCGTTCGATCGGTACCATCCTGCCGTTGCACTGCTGTATTTCACCGCAGTGCTGGTGTTCTGCATGGCGGCATTCCAGCCGGTATATCTGGTACTCGGCGCCTTTGCCGGATTCACCTACAGCGCCTACCTGCGCGGATGGCGCGCTGCACTGCGCAGCCTCACCTGGCAGTTGCCGCTGCTTCTTATTGTGACGTTGGCGAACCCGCTGTTCAGCGCCTCGGGCTCCACCGAACTGTTCCGCCTCGGCCTGCGTGCCGTGTACCTGGAGAGCTTGGCGTTCGGCCTGTGCATGGGTATCATGCTGGTCGCAGCCATGCTCTGGTTCTCGAACGCCTCGCAGGTTCTCACGTCCGATAAGGTCATGTCGCTGTTCGGCAACGTTGCGCCCACGCTTGCGCTCGTGCTGTCTATGACTATGCGGCTCGTGCCGCAGCAGGTGAGGCGTGGCTCCGAGATCGATGCCGTGCAGCGCGCCACGAGTGCGGCGCGGCCCGAGTCGATCAAGGAGAAGGGCGCATCCCGCCTGAGGCAGGTGTCGGTGTTGATGGGGTGGAGCATGGAGGACTCACTGGAAACTGCCGATGCCATGAAAGCACGTGGCTGGGGCGCTCGGGCAAAGCGCACCACGTATCGGCGCCATCGCTTCCGCGCGCGAGACGCCGCAGCCCTCGCGGTGATTGCGGTACTCGTGGCGGCGAACGCGTTTCTGGCATGGACAGCCTGCTCGCAGTTCTCGTTCTATCCGACTATGAGCGCATGCACGGTTTGGTGGGGCTATCTGCCCTATCTGGCGCTGCTGCTCTTGCCTCTGGCAGCACAGGTGGGAGAGGACATCCGATGGAGGCGGTAATGAAAAGCGCACCCTCCCTCGCCATCGATGCGGAGGGGTTCGGGTTCGGCTATCCCGATCGGGAGCCGGTGTTGGAAAACTTGTCGTGGACGGTCGAAGCCGGCTCTTTTGCGCTACTGGTGGGCGGTACCGGCAGCGGCAAGACCACGCTCCTGCGCTCCCTCAAGCCCGAGACGGCACCCGCAGGCAAGCGAAAGGGGCGCCTCGCTGTGTTCGGCCGCTCCTCTCAAGCGTGGCGCGACGGCGGCTCGGCCGCTGGTATCGGGTATGTGGCACAAAGCCCGGAGAACCAGATAGTCTGCGACACCGTGTGGCACGAGCTGGCCTTCGGGCTGGAGAACCTGGGCACGCCACCCGACGCCATGCGCCGCCGGGTGGCCGAGGTTGCGCACTTCTTTGGCATCGAGCCGTGGATCAGGCGCAGCACTGACGCTCTTTCCGGTGGCCAAAAGCAAATGGTCACGCTTGCGGCTGTTCTGGCCATGCAGCCGCGCCTGCTGCTGCTCGACGAGCCTACGGCGCAGCTGGACCCGGTGGCCGAGAAGAACTTCCTGCATGCGCTGTTCCGCATCAATCGCGAGCTGGGCATCACGGTGGTGGTGGCCACCCATGCGCCCGAGTCCGTAGCGGCGTACGCTACGGATGCCTTCGAACTGGAGGGGGGGTGCCTGTGCAAGGTGCCGCTCGAGCGGTTCTCGTTTGCGGGAACGGTCGCCGACGTTCCAGGCAACGACGCGTCCTCGGCCTCGGCGAAGGACGGCGACCGTCCTGTCCTCGAGTGCTGCGACGTCTTCTTCCGCTACTCGCGCGAGGGCGACTGGGTTTTGCGCGGAGCCGACTTAGAGGTGCCCGCAGGCAGCATCCATGCGATAGTGGGCGGGAACGGCTGTGGCAAGTCGACGTTGCTGCGCGTCTTGGCGGGTGTGCTGAAACCAGAGCGCGGGCGTACGCGCAACGCGTGCTCGAACGAGCAGGCGCTGCTGCCGCAGGACCCCAAGGCCCTGTTCGTCTGCGACTCCGTGCGTGAGGAGCTTGCCGAATGGCAGCAGCGGTGCGGCTACGGCGAGCTCGAGGTGGAGCGGGCGCTGTGTCAGTTCGGCTTGGCCGATGCGGTGGGCAACCACCCCTACGACCTTTCCGGCGGCCAGCAGCAGAAGTTGGCGCTGGCGAAAGTGCTGCTTACCCGCCCGCGCTTGGTGCTGCTCGACGAGCCGACGAAGGGTCTCGACGCAACGTCCAAGTTGGAGGTGGCGCGCCTGCTCGGCGCTTGCGCGCGCGAGGGGGCAACGATCGTGCTGGTCACACACGATCTGGCGTTCGCTTCGCGCGTGGCAGATCGCGTGTCCATGCTGTTCGACGGCGAAGCAGCCTGCACCGAAACCGCCTCTGCCTTTTTCCAGCGAAACCTCTTCTACCGTCCGGCACCCGACGGCTTCTTGGCGCTTTGGGATGCTGAAGGGACGGCGGAGCAGGATGGCTTGCATGAATGACGAGCCCGTCCGCACCCCGGTCGCCCGCATCCTCTGCGCCCTGGAAGCGCCCGCCTTGGTGGCCGCCCCCGCTGCGCTGATCTTGTGCGCCCTCTTCCAGGTCGAGCAGACGGCCCTGCTCACGCTCGTGGTGGTCCTGTGCGCCGTAGCCGTGTTCTTTGCTGGCTTCGAGGCATCGAAGCCCTCCTTGCGCCAGATCATGCCCACGGTAGTGCTCGGCGCGCTCGGTGCTGCGGGCCGCATACTGTTCGCGCCCGTCCCTGATTTCAAACCGGTGTCGGCCATCTGCATCATTGCGGGTGTCGTATTCGGGCGGCGCAGCGGCTTTATGGTGGGAGCTTTGGCGGCGCTCGTGTCGAACTTCTTCTTCGGCCAGGGCCCGTGGACGCCATGGCAGATGTACGCATGGGGGCTGGTAGGATACCTTGCGGGGGTATTGGCCGAACAGGGCGCCTTCGAACGCCGCTGGGTCGTCTACGTCTATGGCTTCCTCTCGGCGCTGCTGTACGGCCTGTTGCTGAACTCGTGGCATGTCGTCGGCTTCGTGAACCCGCTCACTTGGGAAGGCGCACTTTTGGCCTACGCGGCCGCTGCCCCCTTCGATGCGATGCACGGGGCGGCCACCGTCGCGTTCCTCGCCGCACTCTACGGGCCTTGGCGCAAGAAGCTCGAGCGCATCAAGCGCAAGTACGACCTCGTCTGAGCGTGACGCCGCGCACTGCCCGCCGTTGCGGCATCGCCTGCGCGACGGTGCTCGGTGCCGTCTCTGGATTGCCTGCCGCCTCCTCGTGGCAGCCCGCCCTCGCTGTTTTCGGCCCTCTTTTCGACCCTTTGCGCGCGATTTTCTCACGGGGGTCGATTTGCCAAGAATCTTCCTGCAGGGGCGGCGCATTCGTGGAATAATGAGGGTACTCTTCTTGCGGGCTGCGCTTCTTCTTCATGGGGACGGCTATATGGACGACAATCTCGATACCGCAGTACCCGATACGGACCTCCCGTCCGAATCGTCAGCTGCCGCTATCCCGTTCGACCACGGGGGAGACCAGTCTGTTCTCCGCATGATGATGGATGCCACCCCCTTGTGCGTGACCCTGTTCGACAGCCGGTCGAACTGCATCGACTGCAATCAGGAAGCCCTGCGCTTGTTCGAGGTGGGCACCCGTGAGGAATACACCGAACGGTTCTTCCGGTTCTCTCCGGAATTCCAGCCAGACGGCAGCTCTTCTGCTGAGGAGGCGTTCCGTTATCTTGCAAAGGCGCTTCGGGAGGGGTCCTGTGCGTTTCGGTGGACGCACCTTACTTCCACCGGCTGCGTGCTGCCCACGGAGATCACCCTCGTGCGGTTGAGCACCCCAGGCGAGGACGTCGTGGCCGGCTACGCACGCGACCTTCGCCCGCAGCTCGCTGCTGAACAGTTGGAGCGCAGCGCCAGTGAACGCGTGAAACTGCTGCTGGGTGCCTCGCCGCTGTTCGTGAGCCTGTGGAACCGCGACTACCAGAACATCGAGTGCAATCAGGAAGCCCTGAATCTGTTCGACATCGACGATAAGGGCACGTACCTCGACCATTTCTTCGACCTGTCGCCGGAGCGCCAGCCCGACGGAACGCTCACTTCGGACAAGGTACGCCAGGTCATCGACGAAGCCTTCGCCCGCGGTCGCTACGTATTCGAATGGATGCACTGCACGCCCGACGGCGAGCCCATCCCCTCCGAGGTCACGCTCGTGCGTCTGCAGTACCAAGGCGACTACGTCGTAGCCGGATACACGCGCGATATGCGTTCCCAGTTGGAGGCCGAGCGCAGTGCGCGGGAGTCTGCCAAGCGCCTGGACGCTCTTGTGCGATCGTTGCCTTTGGGTTGTATGTTCTGGACGGATGTCGGCGAGCTGCTGGAGTGCAACGAGCAGGCGGCGAAGATGTTCCGGCTTCCCGACGAGGCCGCGGTCCGCGAGCATTACTATACCGACCTGTTCCCGCCCAAACAGCCCGACGGGCGCAGCAGCGTGGAGAAAATCCGCGAGATGGTGAAAGAGGCTTTGGAGAGCGGGCATTCGGTCTCGGAGTGGATGTACCATACTATCGACGGCGAGCCCATTCCCTCGGAGCTGACGCTCGTGCCTATCAGCGACGGCTCGGACGGTTACCAGATTGCAAGCTACTGCCGCGATCTGCGCGAGCTTCAAAGTACGCTGGAGATAAACCGCAAGCTGCAGCAGCTGGCCTACTTCGACCCGCTTACGGGTGCTTCCAGCCGTATCAATTTCATGCAAATGCTGAAGGCCCGCATGGCCGACCTGCGGGAAGGCGACACGTTCGGCTTGGGCCTGTTCGACGTCGACCACTTCAAAGAAGTGAACGATGCCCATGGCCACAAGGCGGGCGACCTGGTGCTGGAAGCCATTGTTTCCCGTGTGCGGGACCTCATGCCCGAAGGCGGCATCGTGGGGCGCTATGGCGGCGACGAGTTCATGGTGCAGCTAGGTGTGATGGGGCGGCACGAACTCGAGCAGTGGTACGCTCGCTTGCTGCGCGAGATTTCCCGTATCAAGGTGACCGCGGACAGCGAGATCCTCGGTACGGCTATCAGCCTGGGGTGCTGTTTTTGGCAACCCGCCTGCCATGATGCCGAAGTGCTGCTCGAGCAGGCCGATGCCGCCCTCTACGAGGCCAAGAACGCAGGCAGGAACTGCTACGTCATGAGAGACTTCATCTGCTAAGATAGGTCGTCGAACCAAGAGGGACCGCTGTATACGCGCGGCCGTGCAGGGCCGGAGTGTCGGCTCTGGCAGATGGCCGCTCAGCACAACGAGGCGACAGGGAACCGCAGATGAGCACTATCGAACAAGCAGCCGCAGCGCTCAGGCGCGGCCACGCGGTCGTTTTCCCCACCGATACCGTATACGGTGTCGGCGTGGCCGTGGGAGCTGCGGGAAGCCCGCAAGCACTCTACGACCTGAAGGAGCGCGACCGGGGCAAACCCATTGCCTGGCTGGTGGGAGGGGCCGGCGATCTCGAGCGTTACGGGTCGGATGTGCCTGACGTGGCCTATCGTCTGGCTCGGGCGTATTGGCCGGGGCCGCTTACCCTTATCGTGAAGGCCGGGGCCGCCGTGCCCGTGCCATTTCGCTCCGCTGCGGGAACCATCGGCCTGCGCATGCCCGACAACGCCACCGCGCTTGCGCTCGTGCAGGCGGCGGGCGAGCCGCTTGCCACCACGTCGGCGAACCTGTCGGGACACAAGGCCCCTTGCACGGTCGAAGCGCTCGATCCCCTGGTCGTCTCTCGCGCTGCGGCGCTGGTCGCCGATGCAGACGATTCGGGAAAAAGCGGTGTAGCCTCTACCGTTGTGGACTGCACGCAGATTCCCCCCGTTATCGTTCGCGCAGGTGCCGTTATTCCGCCGCTCGGCTAACGTTTCCCTTCTGCTTCAGAAGCGCCGGGCCTCTGATGTTGAAGGTGCGTGCTCGCCCCTGCTGGGTAACGGGTTGAGATGGCGAGAGGCCCTGTTGTGCGCTCGCGCTATAATGGAGGGAAACCTACGAGCTTGGGAGGGCGCATATGGTTGCAGCGACATCCGTTTCATCGGTCGGTTTCCTGTCGTATGACGGCACAACGCAGATCAAAGGCATGGTCTGGATTCCCGAGGGGGCGGCGAGCGCAGCTCCGCGCGGCATCGTGCAGATCGTGCACGGTATGGCCGAATACATCGGCCGCTACGACGATTTTGCTCGCTTCCTGGCAGGGCAGGGCTACGTGGTATGCGCTCACGACCATATCGGCCACGGCAAAAGCGCACCTTCGTCCGATCGCTACGGCTGTCTGCCTGCGCAAGGCGGCAAGGACACGCTTATCGAGGATGTGCACGAATTGCGCAAGACTGTGGCGGCCCGCTATGCGCGGCAGACGCCCTATATCCTGTTCGGCCACTCTATGGGAAGCTTCGTCGTGCGTGCCTACCTTGCGCGCTACGCCGAGGGGCTGGCCGCCGCTGTCCTCTGCGGTACCGGGCAGCAGCCTCTTGCGCTGTCGAAAGGGGGTAACTTCCTGGCACGCCGCATCGCCGCGTCGAAGGGTGAGGATGCCAAAAGTCCGCTGCTGCACAACATGGGCGCTGGTGCGTACTCCAAGCAGGTCGAGGGCGCGCGCACGGAATTCGACTGGATATCTACTGACCCGGCCGTCGTGGACGCCTACATCGCCGACGAGCAGTGCGGGTTCATGTTCTCGGTAGGCGGATACGCGGCGCTGACCGAGCTGACCGGCGAGATAGCCACGCGTGCATGCGCCGCAAAGGTGCCGCATGACCTGCCCCTGCTGTTCGTGTCGGGAGCCGAGGATCCGGTGGGCGGGTGCGGCAAAGGGGTGCGTGCCGCTGCCGAACACCTGCGCCAGGCCGGCGTGGCGCAGGTGGATGTCATCCTGTACGAGGGCATGCGCCACGAGATATTGAACGAACCGGGACACGACCGAGTGTATGCCGACGTGGCCCGATGGATGGAGGAGCACGCATGCACGCGTCCTACGTCATAGCGCTTGATCAGGGCACCACGTCGTCGCGCGCCATGCTCGTCGACGCTGCGGGCTGCATCGTCGATGCGGTGCAGAACACGTTCCCCCAGATATATCCGCATCCCGGCTGGGTGGAGCACGACCCGCGCGACATCCTGTCCTCGCAGCTGTCTGCACTCACCGAGCTCATGGTGTGCCGTTCCTTGGAACCCTCCGACATCGACAGTATCGGCATCACGAACCAGCGCGAGACCACGGTGCTGTGGAACCGCGAGACAGGCCAGCCCGTGGCGAATGCCATCGTATGGCAGTGCCGCCGCACGGCTCCCATCATCGAGGAGCTGTGCGGCAGCGCCGACACGGTTCGCGCTATCGCCGACAAGACGGGGCTTGTGCCCGATGCGTACTTCTCGGCTAGTAAGATCAAGTGGCTGCTGGACCACGTGCCCGGCGCGCGTGAGGACGCTGAGGCAGGCAGGCTCGCCTTCGGCACCGTGGACAGCTGGCTGGTCTGGGTGCTCACGAACGGTCGCGTGCATGCCACCGATGTGACGAATGCCAGCCGCACCATGCTCTATAACATTCACGAGATGCGCTGGGACCCTTGGTTGCTGGACCTGTTCGGCATCCCCGCCTCGCTCTTGCCCGAAGTGCGCCCCTCGTCGGGCGATTTCGGCCAGACGGCAAACCCCGGCATCGCTCCGGGCATCCCCATCCGCGGCGTGGCGGGCGATCAGCAGGCCGCCTTGTTCGGGCAGTGCTGCTTCGAGGCCGGCCAGGCCAAGAACACGTACGGCACCGGCTGCTTTCTGCTCATGCATACGGGAGCCGAGGCGTGTCGGTCCACCCACAACCTGGTTACGACCATCGCCGCATCGGCTCCCGGCACCCCGCATCCCGAGTACGCGCTCGAGGGTAGCGTGTTCATGGCGGGGGCGCTTATGCAGTGGCTGCGCGACGAGCTGGGCCTGATCGGCGACGTGTCCGAGACTTCCGCGTTGGCGCGCAGCGTAGAGAGTGCTGGCGGCGTGTACGTGGTGCCGGCGTTCACCGGCCTTGGAGCCCCGTACTGGGATGCCGACGCGCGCGGCGCCATCTACGGCCTCACGCGCGGCACGAGCCGGGCGCATATCGTGCGCGCCGCCGTCGAGTCGCTGGCCTACCAAGTGTACGACTTGGCACAAGCCATGGAGGCTGACGCGGGCCGGGCCTTAAGCGTGCTGAAGGTGGACGGCGGTGCCTCGGCGAACGATTTTCTCATGCAGTTCCAAAGCGACCTCTTGCGCACGCCTCTGCATCGTCCCCAGAATACGGAGACGACAGCGCTGGGCGCGGCCTATTTGGCCGGTTTGTCCACGGGCTTCTGGAAGGACGCGGGCCGTCTGTGCGATCTGCGCTCAACGGATGCGGTGTACGAACCTTGCATGGAGGATGCCCGCCATGCAGAGCTTTTGGCCGGATGGAAGCGAGCCGTACAGCGCACGATGAGCTAGGGATCGCGTTGTTTTGTCGAGCGGCGCGGAAGGTTGTAGGAAAGAGAAAGCTCGGAGAAAGGCACCAAATGAAGATCAGCATTGCAAGTGACCACGCGGGTTTCTGCCAGAAGCAGCCGCTTGCCGCGTATCTGCGCGAACGGGGCCATGACGTAATTGACCGTGGGCCCGCCACCGACGAGAGGGTTGACTATCCGGACTTTGCCGAGCTGGTTGCGCGCGACGTTGCCGACGGCATGGCCGAGCGCGGCGTGCTGGTGTGCGGCACGGGTATCGGCATGGCGGTGGCGGCGAACAAGGTGGACGGCATCCGGGCCGCGAACGTGGTCACGCCCGAGTTTGCGGCGCTCGCGCGCGAGCACAACGACGCGAACATTGTTACGGTGTCGGCCCGTTTCGTCGACGAGGCGGTGAACCGCGCCATCCTAGATGCGTTCCTGTCTACCGATTTCGGCGGCGGGCGCCATGCAGATCGCGTGGCAAAGATCGCCGCTCTCGAAAGCAAGTAGCCCGCAAACTCCTCGGCGCCCGCGCCTTTGTGCTAGCATAAGCGCACTCTGTATGAACCTGCGAAAGGAAGCCCTCATGCCCTTGACCTACCTGTCCCAGGCCGATGCCGCCGTTGCCGACGTGCTGCGCCAGGAACTTGCCCGCGAGCGCGACTCCGTCGAGCTCATCGCGTCTGAGAACTTCACGTCGCTTGCCGTCATGGAAGCCGTGGGCAGCGTGCTCACGAACAAGTACGCCGAGGGCTATCCCCGCAAGCGCTACTACGGCGGCTGCGAGAAGGTCGACATCGTGGAAGACCTGGCACGCGACCGCGCCTGCGCGCTGTTCGGCTCGAACTTTGCCAACGTGCAGCCCCATTGCGGTGCAAACGCGAACCTGGGCGCCTACGAGGCCCTGATCGGGTTGGGCGACACGGTGCTGGGCATGAGCCTAGCCGAGGGCGGGCACCTCACGCACGGCTCGCCGGTGAACTTCTCGGGTCGCCACTATAACTTTGCCAGCTACGGCGTGGACGCCGAGACCGAGACCATCGACTACGACGAGGTGGAGCGCATTGCCAAGGACGTGCGGCCCAAGCTCATAGTAGGCGGTGCCAGCGCCTATCCGCGCATCATCGACTTCGAGCGCATGGCCGCTATCGCGCACGAGGTGGGCGCGTACTTCATGGTGGACATGGCCCACATTGCCGGCCTTGTGGCCACGGGCGCACACCCGAGCCCCGTGCCCTACGCCGACGTGGTCACGTCCACCAGCCACAAGACGCTGCGCGGCCCGCGCGGCGGCTTCATTCTCTCGAACGACGAGGGCATTGCCAAGAAGATCGACAAGGCCGTGTTCCCCGGCACGCAGGGCGGCCCGCTCATGCACGTCATCGCGGGCAAGGCTGTGGCCTTCGGCGAGGCGCAGCAGCCGGCCTACAAAGACTACATCGATCACGTGGTGGAGAACGCCCGCACGCTGGGCGCCGGCATGATGGACGGGGGTCTGCGCCTGGTGTCCGGCGGCACCGACAACCACCTGTGCCTCGTGGACCTCACGCCCGCCGATGTCACGGGTAAGGATGCCGAGAAGCTGCTGGAGAGCGTCGGTCTTACCGTGAACAAGAACTCCATCCCCAACGAGCCGCGCAGCCCGTTTGTTACCAGCGGCATCCGCGTGGGTTCGGCGGCGGCAACGACTCGCGGCTTCACTGCCGACGACTTCTATGAAGTGGGCCAGCTTATCGCCGCTACGGTGTTCAATGCCGAAAGCGACGCGAAGCTCGCCGACATCCGCACCAAGGTAGCCGCCCTGCTGGCCGCCCATCCGCTCTACTCCGAGTTGGATTACTAGGAAAGAAGGCTGTACCTATGCGCTACGATCGCGTAACCGTCGTCGACCATCCGATGGTGCAGCACAAGCTGTCGAAGCTGCGCAGCAAAGACACGTCGTCCAAAGACTTCCGCGCTCTTGTGCGCGAACTTGCCCTGTTCGAGGGCTACGAGGCTACGCGTGATCTGGCGTTGGAGGACGTCGAGGTGGAAACGCCCATCTGCAAGACCACGTGCAAGCAAGTCGCCGGCAAGAAGATGGTCATCGTTCCTATCTTGCGTGCCGGTCTCGGCATGGTGGAGGGCCTCCAGGAGCTCATGCCCTCCACGTTCGTAGGCCATCTGGGCACGTACCGCGACCCCGAGACCCACGAGCCGCACGAGTACTACGCCAAGATGCCCGACAGCATCGCCCAGCGCGACGTGCTGGTGGTGGACCCCATGCTTGCCACCGGCGGCTCGGCTGTGACAGCCATTCAGTACCTGCGGAAGCGCGGCGTGAAGAACATCAAGCTCGTGGTGCTGGTCGCCGCCCCCGAGGGCATAGAGGCGGTCCTCGCCGCCGATCCGGGCGTGCAGATCTACACCTGTGCCGTCGACGAGTGCCTGAACGACCACGCTTATATCGTACCCGGCCTAGGCGATGCCGGCGACCGTATCTTCGGCACCAAGTAAGGAGCGCGCATGGATTTGGATGCACCGCAGCCCGACAGCCGTCCCAGCTGGGACGAATACTTCATGAAGCTGGCCCGCGAGGTGGCCACGCGCACGACGTGCCTGCGCCGTGGCGTGGGTGCCGTCATCGTGAAGGACCGCCGTATCCTGGCAACGGGCTACAACGGCGTGCCTACCGGTCTTGCGCACTGCGCCGAGGCCGGCTGCCTGCGCCAGCAACTCGGCGTGCCCAGCGGGCAGCGCCATGAGATATGCCGTGGACTCCATGCCGAGCAGAATGCCATCATCCAGGCGGCGCGCTACGGCATCAACATCACGGGCGCATCTATCTACATCACCACGCAACCCTGCGTAGTGTGCGCCAAGATGCTCATCAACGCTGGCATCGAGGAAATCGTGTACGCGAACCCGTATCCCGACGAACTGGCCATGTCTATGCTTGCCGAGACGGATATCAAACTGCGCGTGTACGGCGAGTAGGAGGAAAGGCGGCGCGCCAGCGCCGCTTTTTCCCTTTCTGAAGCGGCATTATGAAGGTGACCGAGGGGCGTTCTCCCTCGTTGCGCCGAATTGCCTTGCATTATACGGTTTCATGCAGAAGTGCCCGTGCTTTATTCAGTTTTCTGCCGGTTTTATCCATCCACTCACCCGAAAAATGTAAGTTTTCGTTACCTTCTCGTTAGTTAGTCAGCAAGTTCCGTTATCATACGAACCGGTTAAGTTGGGCGCGTGTAAAAACCGCGCAGATCGAAAGCAGGCTATGATACTCGCAATTTTGCTAGGGGCGCTTTCCGGGGCAGTGGGCGTGCTGCCGTTGTTTCTCGGGTTGCGTATGACGAGGCGGGTGACCGACACCAGCAATCTAGGCCATGCAGGCGCTCTTATGCTTGGCGTGCTGTTGTCGTTCATCGTCCTTTTCCTTGCTGCGATCGCCTGCGTGGTCCTTGCGCGCGAAAGCGCGGTGCCCTTCGTCTTAGCTGAAGCAGCGGTGCTGGTCGCAGCTGCCATCGGCTATGGCGTGTATACATTTGTGCGTAAGTAGGATGGAAAGGTAAGACACGTGAATCCTCTTGAGACACTCGCAGCCGAGGTTCCCCATCTGAAGGAATCGTTTGATCCGACCTTCGTGTTCGGCTCGGCGCCGTTCGGCATGACGCAGTATGTGCTGTGGATGATCATCTGCTTCGTTATCACGCTTATCGTGGTGATGACGGCGGCAAAGCGCTTGACGTTGGTTCCCACGAACAAGTTTGCCCATATGGTCGAGTACGGCTACGAGTTCGTGAAAAAGGACATGGGGGAGAGCGCCATCGGACACGGCTACAAGAAGCACCTGCCGTTTTTGTGCACGATGTTCTTCTTCATCCTCATCAGCAATTTCGTCGGCCTTGTGCCGGGCTTCAAAACGCCTACCGGATCTTTGAGCATTACCTGGGCCTTGGCGGCGGTATCGTTTATCTACTTCATCTTCTGGGGCATCAAGTCCAAGGGCTTGGGCGGCTATCTGAAGTCGTTCGCACCCTCTGGCCTCCCGATCGTCATGGTGCCCATCGTGTGGTTCCTTGAGCTGTTCTCCACGGTGCTGCGTGTGCTCACGCTGGCCGTGCGACTCTACGGCAACATGTTCGCCGGCCATATGGTGCTGGGTATCTTCGCCTTGCTCACTACGGTGTTCATCGAGTCTGCCATCCAGGGTGCGGGCGTAGCGGTCGGCGGCATCTCCATCGCGTGGATGCTGTTCCTGTTCGCTATGTATGCACTGGAGATACTGGTCGCCTTCTTGCAGGCCTACGTGTTCACCATCCTGAGCGCGGTCTACATCGGTCTGGCTACGTCCGACCACTAGGAGGCATCCGCCGCCTCGCGCGGCAGCGTCTGTAAGGACGCGCAACATCGGTTCTATCCGGCTATTCCACGGCTGGTTGGTACATAAACAGGTTGTCCAAAGTTCTCCGGGGTAGGCTCGGGAACGGTAAAAGGAGGAAATTGTGGAGATTACACTCGCTCTCGCGGCCCTGAAGCTCGTCGGCTACGGCCTGTCGACCATCGGCCCTGGCCTTGGCATCGGCATCGCCTGCTACGGCTGCTGCGTCGCGACCGCTCGTCAGCCCGAACTGCAGGGACGTCTGTTCACGAACTTCATCATCGGCGCTGCCCTCGCTGAGGCTCTTGGCCTCATCGGCTTCGTTCTTACCTTCATTGTGTAACCGAGCCCTTATTCGGAATCTAGTGCCGTATAAAGGCCTAAAGGAGGTACGTACGTGAAAGCAAGAGCGAAGAAAGCATCGGCCCGTATCGGGCTTGCCGCGTGTGCCGCATCGGGCATGACGTTTGCTTTTCCCGCGCTCGCGTTCGCTAGTGAGGAGAAGGGCGGCATCAGCGCCATTTTGCCGGACATGGCGGAATTTATCCCCATGCTCATCATCTTCATCCTCCTGTGGGTTGTTCTCGCAAAGTTCGGCTGGCCCAAGTTCAATGCCATGCTGGAGAAGCGCGAGAACACGATCAAGGACTCCCTTGAGAAGTCCGAGGCGGCCCGCATTGAGAGCGAACGTATGCTCGAGGAGTACAAGCGCCAGCTGCAAGAAGCCAAGTCGCAGGCTGCTCAGATCATCGCCGATGCCAAAAAGACCGGCGAAGCGGTGAAGGCCGACATTACCGACAAGGCCCAGACCGAGGCTGCCAACATGGTCGAGAAGGCCCGCGCGGCCATTGAGACCGAGAAAAAGGCCGCCATTGCCGAGCTGCAAGGTTCAGTGGCCGATACGTCCATCGCCGTGGCCTCGCGCCTTGTCGGCGAGGACCTGAGCGACGATGAGCACCGTAAGATCATCGAGCGCTACGTGAACGAGGCGGGCAGTTTCAATGCCAATTAATCGCCACGTCGTAAGAGAAGAAGTCGCCACGTACGCGTCGGTCCTGCTGGACGGCGCTTACGAGGCCGGCGGGCAGAGCGCCGTGCTTGAAGTGCGCGATCAGCTCGAGGACATTCTGCGGGCCACGCGTTCGAGCATGGACCTCTCGACCATGTTGGAGGATACCTCCTCCTACACGGCCGAGCAGCGCACCCAGGTTGTGCGCGGCGTGTTTGCAGAGTGCAACCCGGTTCTCGTCGATGTGCTGGCCGTCATGGCCGAGCGTGGCGATGGCGCGTTGATCACGCGTGTGTGGGAAAGCTACAACGATCAGCTCGAGCGCAGGCTCAACGTGAGCGTCGTGGACGTGACCACCGTGGTGGCACTCGACGACAAGCTGCGTGATCTGATCATCAACAAGACCGCCGCCGACTTGGGTACGGATGTCGTATTGCGTGAGCATATCGACCAGTCCCTCTTGGGCGGCATACTCATGAGTGCCAACGGCAAGCGAATCGACGCCAGTGTCCTGACGCAGCTGGAAAGCGCTCGCAACGTGCTCAAACTATCAACAGATGGAGGTGAATGCTAGTGACTGAAATCACCGCAAAGTCTATTGACGAGGCACTGCGCAAGCAGCTCGACGCTCTGAATACGAGCGTCGAATCCCGCGAAGTCGGCACCGTGATCCAGATCGGCGACGGTATCGCCCGTATCGACGGCCTGAAAGACGCTATGGCCGGCGAGCTCCTTGAGTTCGTGGGGCAGAGCGGCAAGACCGTATACGGTTTGGCCCAGAACCTCGAAGAAGACGAAGTCGGCGCCGTGCTCCTCGGTGACGTCACCGCAATCAAGGAAAACGACCAGGTCCGTACGACCGGCCGTATCGTGGAGATCCCCTCGGGCAAGGAAATGCTCGGTCGCGTCGTGAACGCGCTGGGCATGCCCATCGACGGCAAGGGCCCCATTACCCCCGAGGGTATGCGCCCCGTCGAGTTCAAGGCTCCCGGCGTTATCGCCCGTAAGCCCGTGCACGAGCCCATGCAGACGGGCATCCTGGCCATCGACTCGATGATCCCCATCGGCCGCGGCCAGCGCGAGCTTATCATCGGCGACCGCCAGACCGGCAAGACGGCCATTGCGGTTGATGCTATCATCAACCAAAAGGGCAAGGGCATGATCTGCATCTACGTGGCTATTGGCCAAAAGGCCTCCACGGTTGCAGGCATCGTCGAGACGCTCGAGCGCTACGGTGCTATGGAATACACCATTGTGGTGAACGCCTCGGCATCCGACTCCGCCCCGCTGCAGTACATCGCCCCTATGGCGGGTGCCGCTATCGGCGAGTTCTTCATGTATAACGGCGAGGACGGAAAGCCGGCAACGGCCGAGAATCCGGGCCGCCACGTGCTTTGCATCTACGACGACCTGTCCAAGCAGGCGGTCGCCTATCGCCAGATGTCGCTGACGCTGCGTCGTCCTCCGGGACGCGAGGCCTACCCCGGCGACGTGTTCTACCTGCATTCGCGCCTGCTCGAGCGCGCGGTGAAGATGAACGACGAGAATGGTGCGGGCTCCTTGACGGCGCTTCCCATCATCGAGACGCAGGCCGGCGACGTGTCTGCCTACATCCCGACGAACGTCATCTCCATTACCGACGGGCAGATCTTCCTGCAGACCGACCTGTTCTTCCAGGGTCAGCGCCCTGCTGTCGACGTAGGCATCTCGGTGTCGCGCGTTGGCGGTTCCGCGCAGATCAAGGCCATGAAGCAGGTTGCCGGTTCGCTGCGCCTCGACCTTGCGTCGTTCCGCGAGCTGCAGGCGTTCACGCAGTTCGGCAGCGATCTGGACAAAGCCACGCAGGACCAGCTCAATCGCGGTGCACGCATGACCGAGCTTTTGAAGCAGGGTCGCTACAACCCGATGCCGGTCGAAGAGCAGGCTGTTTCCATCTACGCAGGCGGGCATGGCCATCTCGACACCGTTTCCGTTGCCGACGTGGTGCGTTTTCGCAGCGAGCTACTCGAGTTCCTCCGTGCTTCCAAGCCGGAGATCCTCGAGAACATCGTGAAGGAGCAGAAGTTTACCGATGCGATCGAAACGGAGCTGAGCGCCGCTATTGAGACGTTCAAGCTACAGTTTTCGGCGACAGCGCAAAGGTAGGTAAACCATGCCCAACCTTCACGACATCGAACGGCGCATCAACTCCGTCTCCTCGACGAAGCAGATCACGCGTACCATGGAGATGGTTGCTGCTGCGAAAATCCGTCGTGCCACCGAGCACGTGGACAACGCGACGCCGTATGCCGAATCCATGATGGAGATGCTGGCGAACGTCGCCGAGCGCGTGGGCGGATCTGAGAACGCCTTGCTCCGCAAGCACGACGAGGTCAAGAACGTGCTCGTGGTGGCTGTCGTGTCGGACCGGGGGCTCGCAGGCGGGTTCAACACCAACGTGTTGCGCCACGTCGAGCACCTTATGAAGGACAAGCAGGCTGCAGGTGCCGAGGTAAAGATCGTCGCCTGCGGCAAGAAGGCTGGCGGCTATTTCACCTACCGCAAGGTCGAGCCGGTTTTGGAGTTCAAGGACTGCTCGGCCGATCCGACGGTCGATGAAGCAGCTGCTGTTGCCGCCTACGCCATCGACGGCTATGAGAAAGGCGAGCTCGACGAGGTTATCGTAGTGTACAACCACGCGAAGAACGCTGCCGAGCAGACCTTGCGCGAAGAGCTTGTGCTACCGATCGACACGGAAGTGCTGCTGGCGGATTCGGGCTTGTCACCCGAGGCCCAAGCTGAGACCGAGCATGCCTCTGCCCTCACCGGAGATGTGGTGTTCGAGCCGGATGCTGCGGGTGTGCTTGACCGCTTGCTGCCGGCCTACGTGCGCACGACGATCTACCATGCGCTCATCGACTCGGCAGCCGCCGAGCAGGGTGCGCGCCGTACTGCGATGAAATCGGCGACCGACAACGCCAACGAAGTGGTTGAACTGCTGACCAGACTGTATAACCGTGTACGCCAGGGCGCCATCACGACCGAGATTTCTGAGATCGTCGGCGGCGCTGCGGCTTTGGAGGAATAAATGGCTGAGACTAACACTGCATCGGCCAAGGGCGCGACTGGGCGCATCGTCCGCATTGTCGGCGCTGTCGTCGACGTTGAGTTTCCGCCGGATCAAATGCCGGCGATCTACAACGCCCTGACCGTAGATGCAACCACCCCTATCGGGGAAGTGAAGACGGTACTGGAGGTGCAGGCGCACCTTCCCGGCGACCTCGTGCGCACCGTCGCCATGTCGTCTACCGACGGCATGGTGCGCGGCCTTGAGGCCGTCGACACCGGCAACCCCATCATGATGCCCGTAGGTCCGAACACCCTGGGCCGCATTTGGAACGTCATCGGCGAGCCTGTCGATGGCAAGCCTATGCCCGAGATCGCCGAGTGGATGCCCATCCACCACCCGGCCCCCGACTACGACACGCTTACCACCACGACGGAGATCTTCGAGACCGGCATCAAGGTCGTCGACCTCATCGAGCCTTACGTCAAGGGCGGCAAGACGGGTCTGTTCGGCGGTGCCGGCGTCGGCAAAACCGTTATCATCCAGGAACTCATTAACAACCTGGCCCAAGAGCATGGTGGCACGTCGGTGTTCACGGGTGTGGGCGAGCGTACCCGCGAGGGTACCGACCTGTACATCGAGATGAGCGAGTCGGGCGTTATCGACAAGACTTGCCTTGTGTACGGCCAGATGAACGAGCCCCCCGGAGCGCGTCTGCGCGTCGGCTTGGCGGGTCTGACGGAGGCCGAGTACTTCCGTGACCAGGGCCAGGACGTTTTGCTGTTCATCGACAACATCTTCCGTTTCACGCAGGCTGGCTCCGAGGTGTCCGCACTTCTCGGCCGCATGCCCTCCGCCGTTGGCTACCAGCCCACGCTGGCAACCGAGATGGGCGACCTGCAGGAGCGCATCACGTCCACCGAGACCGGCTCCATCACCTCGGTGCAGGCCGTGTACGTGCCCGCCGACGACTTGACCGACCCCGCGCCGGCCACGACGTTTACCCACTTGGACGCGAAGACGGTTCTGTCCCGTTCGATCGCCGAGCTGGGTATCTATCCGGCCGTCGACCCGCTGGAGTCCACTTCTCGCGCGCTTGACCCGGAGATCGTGGGCGAGGAGCACTACCGCGTGGCCTTGGGTGTTCAGGAGGTGCTGCAGAACTACAAGGATCTGCAGGACATCATCTCCATCCTCGGCATGGACGAGCTTTCCGAGGAGCAGAAGCTCGTCGTGAACCGCGCCCGTAAGATCCAGAAGTACCTGGGCCAGCCGTTCCATGTGGCCGAGGTGTTCACGGGCAACCCGGGCAAGTATGTGAAGATGGAAGACACCATTCGCTCGTTTGCTGAGATACTCGACGGCAAGTGCGACCACATTCCCGAGCAGTGCTTTGTGTACAAGGGCGCTATCGAGGACGTGTACGAGGCGTACGACAAGATGCAGAAGGCTGAATAATGGCCGGGCTCGTGTGCGACATCGTGACGCCGCAGGCGTTGCTGTATTCCGACGACGCATATATGGTGGTCGTGCCGGGCGTCGAAGGCGAGATGGGCTTTCTGCAAGGCCACGTGCCGCTGGTTTCGGTGCTGGCCGATGGCGTGACGCGTGTGCAGAACCAGAAAGACGGCGACGCCAAGCGCTTCGCGCTGCAGGGCGGCTACGTAGAGGTAACGGGCGAGAAGGTTATCATCTTGGCCGACCGTGCGCTGCCGGTGGACGCTATCGATGCGGGGGCCGTTCGCGACCAGCTGGCTGGCCTCGAGGCCGACTTGGCTGCGCTGTCGGACGAGGAGGCTTCCAAGTCGACGCTTCCTGCCGATGTAGCATGGTGCCAGGTGCAGTTGAAAGCAATCGACGCTGCATAAGGCTCTCGGTTGCAAAACGAACCAATGAGAGAGGCCTCGGGAAACCGGGGCCTCTCTGCATCGCCCGGGTGGTGCGCGGCATATGCTCAAACAGGTCCTCTTGCATCATCGTGCAGGGCCTCGTCTGCCGGGTCCAAGGGTTCCTGGAGCGCACGTCCAGCTTCGGGAAGAGGTGGTGGGCGTGCGTGTTTGCAGTGCTGACTGGCTTTTTGCGTGCCCGCCCCGACGCCGATGGCGAAGTGCTCATGGCTCCCGTCGTCCAAACCCTGCGCCTGGATATAGAAAGAGGGCAGCTAAAAAGCCACCCTCTCGTTTTCGCACGGGGACTCCACGCACCCCGCAAGCCCCTAAAGGCCAGAAACCCTCTTGCCTAAAACAGCCTAATCTTCAATCCCCCGCAAACGTTGTACGTGCAGGTAGTTATCGAAATACGTTTCATCTTCGGGAATAAAGATATCCTCAGGGGCTTTTT
>NZ_JAVWUP010000017.1:0-5449 GCF_036667095.1 Gordonibacter sp.
TACCGCAGGCAGCCGCCACAACGGGGCGCAGAGACACGGCTGGAACGCCTATGGCACTCACGATACGCACAGCCGCGATTGCACCGACCCGGTAAGCTTGCCGGCCAGCGTCTGCATACACTCGTAGGCCACGCCCACGGCTGGCCCGACATGCAGGCCGATGACAGGACTGACAGGCAGCACCTGCACCGTACGACCCAGCAGGGGCTCCACTACTTCATGCGCCCATTGCACCGCCTGCGTCTTGTCACCGATATAGTGCACCACGACGTCTTTCAGCCCGTGCTTCTCGACGTCGTCCTTGAACTCCTGCACGATACGGTCCAGCGCCTTTTTACTCGTGTGCACCTTGGCCAGCGTCGTCGCTTCCCCATCGGTCACGGTCAGCACCGGGGCGAGCTGCAGCAGGTTGCCCAGCAGCGCCGCCGCATTGCCGATGCGGCCGCCCTTCTGCAAAAACGTGAGCGATTCGGGCGTGAACAGGAAACGCGTCGACTCAACGCCCCGTAAAACGGCCTCGGCACACTCGGCGAGGCTCTTGCCCTCGTCACGCGCGGCCACCGCGTCGAACACCGGCCACGCCTCATCGTATCCGCACGATGTCGAATCGACCAGCGCGTAAGAGAAGCCGATATTGCGAGCCTTCACCGCACGCGCAGCGCGCACGGCGCCCTCGTAAGCTCCCGAGAGCCCGGTAGAGATGAATACGCCCAGCACTTCATCGCCTGCTTGCGCGGCATCCTCGAACATCTTTTCCAACACCAGCTGCGATGGCTGGCTCGACGTGGGGATGTCGTCGACCATGTCGTAGATGTCGGCGTAAAAGGCATCCAGGTCCATCTGCGCGTCGGCAAGTTCCTCGCCGTTGCGGTTCACGTACAGCGTGACGATATCGATACCGGCCCTCCGCGCCTCGTCGGCGGGGATGGAAGCAACCGAATCAGTAAGTATCCTAATCATAGCACCTTCCCTTAGCTTACAGCGCAAACTGCCCAACACGTTTCCATTCCCGCCGCACACACGGGTTGTCTTGATTGCCTTTACACTACGCAATGCCGAGCATGCGGGCAACCAATTCGCGACGGCGCTCAAAAAGACCATATTCGAGGCCGACGGGATAGGTATGCGGGTTCAGCATGCGCTTCTGGCTCTCATCGAGCATCCCCAGCTGCTGCTTCGTCCGCTCGCGCGCCGCCATCGCATCGCACCGCTCAGGCGGAAGCACGCCGCGACCCTCGCGTGCCAGAGGGTGCAGCAATGTCTCATGGCGCTTGCCCACCAGGTTCTTGCGCCGCAGCTCATCGGTCGGATCAACAATAGCCTCGCACGAGCCCACGCCGGCATACACGTCGAATACCATGTCGCCGGCAATGCTGCCGTCATCGTGGTAGTAACGCCGAATGTCCAGCACCCCCGGCGTGGTGAGCTTGGCAGACGTCGCGGATATCTTCAACCGGTCGCTCCAGGCCTCTTCGCCCGGTTCACGCGTAGCCGACAGCTTGTACACCCCGCCAAGCGTTGGCTGATCGTAGGCGCAGGCAAGCTTCGTGCCCACGCCCCATGACATCACTTGAGCACCCTCGTCGCGGATGGACTGGATGGTGAATTCGTCTAGGTCGTTGGATAGCACGATGCCGCAATCCGTAAGCCCTGCCTCGTCCAACATGCCCCGCGCCATCTTCGCCAGCCACGCCAAATCGCCCGAATCGATGCGGATGCCGGACAGGCGCTCGCCGCGTTCGCGCATCTCAAGGCCCACCGTGATGGCGTTCTCGATGCCCCGTTCAACATCGTAGGTATCCACCAACAGCACGCAGTTCTTCGGGAACGCCTCGGCGTAAGCGCGAAAGGCGGAAAGCTCGTCGGAAAACGACATGACCCACGAATGCGCATGCGTGCCCGACACCGGAATGCCGAACAACTTGCCTGCCAGCACGTTGGAGGTAGATGCACAGCCACCGACCACGGCCGCTCGGCTAGCCCAAATGCCGCCGGCGGCTCCTTGTGCGCGGCGTAGCCCGAACTCGGCCACGGGAGCTTCGGCGGCCAAGCATACGCGCGCCGCTTTCGTGGCTATGAGCGTCTCGAAGTTCACGCAGTTCAGCAGCGCCGTCTCAAGCAGCTGGCACTCCATGATGGGGCCGGTCACACGCACCAGCGGCTCATGGGGAAACACAACCGTACCCTCGGCCACCGCGTCGATGTCCGCCGTCAACCTGAATGTTGCCAGGTAGTCCAAAAACTCCTGCTTGAACAGCTTTCCGCCACCAGGAGCATCGAGCGAGGCCAGGTAGTCGCGGTCGTCCTGCGAAAAGGCGAACGAGTCCACCATCTCTGCCACCTGCGCCAAGCCGCACGCCACCGCGAACCCGCCCTTGAACGGGTGGTCGCGAAAGTACATATGGAAACACGCCTGCATGGAGGCCTTGCCGCTCTCCCAGTACCCCTGAGCCATGGTCAGCTGGTACAAGTCGGTAAGCAGCGCGTAATCCAGTTTCAAAGCGTTCTCCTTCTCGAGCAGGCGCATCACACTGCGCGCTTTCATGCAGAAAATCCTCCGCGGCCCCTACCTTTCGGGAGGGCGAGAGGCCGTCGGCGGGCTAGCTCTCTCCGCCGCCTTCGGCACCGGGCGTGCCGCCGCTGCGATGACTGCGGCGGCGACGGCGATGAGTGGCTTCGCCGCCGGCAGAAGGAGCGCTGCCGCTCGGAGCGGCACCATCGTTTTGCTGGCGCAGCCCAGACGATTTCTGGCCGGGACGCGGGCCGCTCTTTGCGGCTCCTTGCCCACCCTGGTCCTTGCCGCCGCGACGCGCCTGCCCGCTCTGGCCCTGCGCGCCGTTGCCGCCGCCCTTGGCGTTACCCTGCCCTTGACCGCCCTGTTTCTTTTGGCCGGAGCGCTTTTGAGTGCTCGGGGCATTCGAGCCGCCGCGTGGCTGCGGCTTGCGCTTCGCATCCTTTTCCTCACCCGCAACCTGCTGCACAGAACCGTCCGCCGCCACCTTCGTCGAACGCCGGCGACGCGGCTTGCGCGATTCGGAAGCAGCACCGTCGCCGGCACCGTTTCCGCCGCGGCCCCCGTTGCCGCCGCCGTTAGCCGATCCGTTCGCTTGGGTGCCCTTGCCGGAGCCGCCGCGACCCTTCGAGCCGTCCTTGCCGCCCGAACCCGTGCGCCGCACGCTTGCCGGATCGGCCAGCTTGTCCTGACTGGTGAACTGCGAGGTCAAGAACGTCGCCTCGCCTGCAACACCCATGGCGGCCTGCGTCGTCGCATCTTCCCACGCCTCGTCGCCCACGCGGTTAGGACGCACGCCCTCCTCAGGTGGATCGAAGTCGGCCAGCGGCACCTTCACCGGCTTTTCGCCGCCTACCTTGAGCGTCACCACTTCACGCGGCACGTCCAAATCGATGACTTTTGCCGTACCGAGCGGAGTCTCTACCTGGGCATTCTGTTTCGGGGCGCGACTCTTGAAATCCTTGTAGGCATCGAACTCGTAGCGCAGGCAGCACATGAGCCGGCCGCATACGCCCGATATCTTCTGCGGGTTCAGCGACAGATCCTGCTCCTTGGCCATGCGGATGGACACCGGGCAGAACTCGCCGCCCAGGCGCTTGCAACACAGCTCCTGCCCGCAATGGCCCAGGCCGCCCACCATACGGGCCTCGTCGCGCACGCCGATCTGGCGCATGTCGATGCGCACATGGAACTGAGCCGCCAGCTTGCGCACCAGATCGCGGAAATCCACACGCTCCTCGGCCTCAAAGTAGAACACGGCCTTGTCGCCGTCCAGCAGGAATTCCACCGAAACGGGATGCATGTCCTCGCTGGCCTCAGCCGCCATCTGTTTGAACACGGGAAGAGCCTCGGCGCTTCTGCACTCCATCTCCCCGGCACGCTCCTCGTCCTCCTCAGAGGCCAGGCGCACCACGGGCTTGAGCGCGGTCTTCAGCTTCTTCACCTGGGCCTCGTCGGCCTCGAATACGTCATCGGCCATGCGGCCGAATTCCGTGCCGCGCGCCGTGGATACCACGACCGGGTCTTCTTTATGCAATTCGAGCTCGCCCGGATCGAACCAGAGCGTACGCGGATTGTAGGCCAGCCTTACAGGCGCTATCCGAACCATACCGAACCTCTCTATCGTCAGTGCTGCGACCCACGGGAACTTAAAATCCCCGTCGCGCCGTACAGCGAGTATTTTACCTCGAACAACAGTGCGTCGACGCACGTTTCCGGAGACACATTATACGAGATGGCCGCATCGCAGCCACGCACAGCGGCAAGCGCGGCGGCCACACGGGCCTCGTCGGTTTCCCGAGCCGCCTCCTCGATGGCCGCACGGGCATCTCCGTTGATCACCAGCTCGGGCGCTTCTGCACACACGGTCAGCACATCGCGCAGCCACGAGCGGATGATGGCCGTCAGCTGGCGAAGCGCCTCGAAGGTCTTAGCTGTGAGCGCACGCTTGTTGCGCGCCTCGATCTGGCGGATGGCCGACTTCGCCAGGAAGTCGGCGTTCTCGGCCAATTCCTCTTCCTGGGATGCACGTACCACATCCAGCGGAGCCTTCGCCTGCACCACCAGATCGCTTGCCAGTCCGATGATATCCCAGTCGTCGGCGTTGCGCAGCAAGGACAGCGCCTCGAGCACGCGCGCACGGAACGCCAGGCGCTCGTTGGACTTCAGAAACTCGATGCCACGCGTGATGGAGCCGTCGCACGACTCGATAGCGATACGCGCCAGTTCACGCGAGGCACCGGTATTCTGCATGAGGATGCCGGCCGCCTCGCTCGCCGGAACGTGACGAAACGGGACCACCTGGCAGCGCGACAGAATAGTGGGAAGCACGCTCTCGCGCGTACGCCCCAGCAAGATCAGCACCACGTCGGCCGGCGGCTCCTCGAGTGTCTTCAGAAAGGCGTTGGCCGCTTGGACGCCCAAGAGATCCACGCGGTCCAAGATGTACACCTTCTTGTCCCCCTGGATAGGCGCAAGCGTCGTGTCGGCCATGATAGCGCGTATCTGGTCCACCAGATAGCCGCCCGCGCCCTCGGGCGCGAAATAGCGCACGTCGGGATGCTTCTTGCGTTTCACACGCCGGCAGATGTCGCACGCGCCGCACTCGCCGCCGCGCGGGCCATGCGGCCCCTTCGGGCACAACAGGGCTTGGGCCAGCGCATAGGCCGCCATCGTCTTGTTCGATCCGGCGGGGCCGGTGAACAGGTAGGCATGCGTCACGCGCTCGGACTTCACGCTGGAACGCAGGAAATCGCGCACCTGCGGCTGCCCGAGGATGTTCTCGAAAGCGTCGGCCGTCACTGCTGGTGCCCCTTGTCCCGCGAGCCGGGCGTGCGCCCCTTGCCGCGCTCCTGGTGGCCGCCGCTGCGGCCCGGGTGTCCGTTGTCGTTGCGGCCCGGGTGTCCGTTGTCGTTGCGGCCCGTGCGGCCACCCGCA
>NZ_JAVWUP010000017.1:5549-8478 GCF_036667095.1 Gordonibacter sp.
GTTGTCGTTGCGGCCCGGGTGTCCGTTGTCGTTGCGGCCCGTGCGGCCACCCGCACCTCGGCTCGCCTGCTTGGCACCACCCGCGCGGCCACTACCTTGCGACGAGGCTGGCGCACCGGCATTGCGACTACCTTTACGAGGGCGCCTTGCATCGAGCGAAGCGAAATACGCATCGTCGCCGATAGCCTCCTCCATCCAAGGAAACAGGTCGGTCAATGCGCGAAAAACGGCTTTTGCCGTGTCCGACTTCCGGGAAGCCGATTCCACTATGCGGATGCGCTCGCAGTTGTCCCTCGCGATGTCCTGGAACCCCTCGTTCACCCGCGTATGAAATTCCTCGCCAGCCTGCTCCAGACGATCAGCGCCGAAGCGGTGCGTAGCGCGGGCCAGGCCGCGTTTGGCCGAGCCACCCGTGGCCATAAGAATGGTGCGGTCGGGGTCAAGGCCCTGGCAGGCAAACGCATTCACCCGATCGACCAAGGCACGGTCGAGGCCGCGTCCGCAGGACTGGTAGGCCACCGTCGAGTCGGTGAAGCGGTCGCACAGCACCACGGCACCCCGCTCGAGCGCGGGCTTGATCACCTCGGCCACCAGCTGCGCGCGGGCCGCCTCGTAAATAAGCAGCTCTGCCTCGTCCACCATGGCCCCGTGCGCAGGGTCCAGCACCACAGCGCGCAGCTGCTCCCCGATATCGGTGCCGCCGGGCTCGCGCAGGCACACGACCTCGCGGTCATGCTCGCGCAACTTGCTCGATAAAAAGCGGATATGCGTCGATTTGCCGGCGCCTTCGCCACCCTCGAAGGTGATGAAGATGCCGCGCGCGGCACCGGATGTGTCAGGTGTTGCCTGTGTCACGGGTTTCTCTTTCCTGCACGTACGCTCAAACGAGATCGTACACGTCGCTTCCCTGCACGTCGATGCCGACGAACACGGGAAAGTCCACTACCTCGATGCGCCGCAGCGCCTCGGTGCCCAACTCGTCGTAGGCTACCGTCTGTGATGATGCCACGCACTTCGCCAGGTAAGCCGCAGCGCCTCCGCATGCCACGAAATAAACGGAACCCGTCTCGATGCACGCCTCGTGCACCGCACGCGAGCGCCGCCCCTTGCCCACCGTGGCCACAATGCCGGACCTATGCAGGTCAGGGGTAGCGAAATCCATGCGCGAGGCCGTGGTCGGGCCCACTGCGCCGAACGGGCGTCCTGCTGCGGGCGGCGTGGGCCCCGCATAAAAGATAGTCTGTCCCTCCAAGCCATAGGGCAGCGAACCCGCCGCCTCCCGCTCGGCCAGCAGCCGGATATGCCCCGCGTCGCGCAGCGTGTACAGCGGGCCCGTCAGCAGGCAGGCATCACCCGCATCGAGTGTGGCCAGCTCATCGCGCCCTATCGGCAGCGTCAAGCGCTTGACATCAGCCACGGGAGCCCCCCTTTGCTGCAAGGTCGATCGTGGTGCGCCGCATAGCGGAGCAACCCATGTTGATAGCCAGCGGCAGAGCCGCAATATGGCAGGGTGCGGTGGCCACGCGCACGGCGAGCGCCGTACATGCGCCGCCCAGACCGCCCGGACCCACGCCCGTGGCGTTCACGGCAGCCAGCAGCTCCTCCTCCAGCGCCCGTATGCGCAGGTCGGCAGCCGGCTCGTCCACGGGACGCATGAGCGCCCTTTTTGCCAGACCGGCCACTTTGTCGAACGTCGCACCGATACCTACGCCCACCACCAGCGGAGGGCAGGCGTTGGCGGCTTTCTCGCGCACGCAGGCCACCAACTCCTCGACAACGCCTTCCTTGCCGGCACCGGGCACCAACATGACCACACGGCTCGCATTATCCGAGCCGCCGCCCTTCAGCATGATATGCAGGCGCGCCGCGCCGGACTCGTCTACCGGATGGATATCGCAGAATGCGGGCGCGTTGCTCCCCGTGTTCGCACGGTCCAGCACCGCGTCGCACACCACCGACTTGCGCAGACGCGCCTCATCGTAGGCGCGCGCCACAGCACCGTCCACGTCGGCGAACACATCGCCCGCCACCGCAACATCGGGCCCCACTTCAAGGCTCACCCATACGGTTCCCGTATCCTGGCAGATGGGCACGCAATCCGCCTCGGCGATCGCCGCGTTCTCGACCAACTGGTCAAGCACGGCACGCCCCCGCGGGTTCGTCTCGGCTGCACGGGCCGCCCTCAGCCCTTCGGCTATGTCGCGCGGCAGCACGCAGGCAAGCTGCGGAATGGCCGCGTAAACCGCCTGCGCGACCGATGATTTCGTGATAATGGTTTCCATACGTGAAATTATAGCGCAAGCGCTGCCGTTAAGACTCCGCAGGGAGAAAGCACCAACTCGTTACCGAATGCTGGTCGATTGCCGGTTGATTGCCAGCCCAAAAGATAATCAGCATGCTGGTCCGTACACGGGGAGGATGCGGACGACTTTGCAATTCGACCTGCTCGGCCCGAAGGCAATCCGTCCAAGACGCTCCGCCCGAATGCGCTCCGCCCGAATGCTCCGTTCACGGGTGATCCGCTCGAATGCTCCGCCCGAATGCGCTCCGCCCGAATGCTCCGTTCACGGGTGATCCGCTCGACCACCCAAGAGCGGCAGGCTTCAAAGCCGGAGTTGAAAAATCGATCGATGCTGTGCAAAATTTTCGATTTCCCGCCCAAACAGGCTTGCTCAACGACCTTTTAAGGCATCCGTGCCCGCCAAAGCCATCACCTCGGCAGCTTTTCTTTGTCGCGCACCTTTCTGAACAGGTATTTCCTTATTAGCTTGCAAACATGCTTTTCTCTGCATCGATACCCGATGCGAGAAAACGCAAATTTTGCACAGCATCGACCCAATTTTGCCGTTGTTCCAACAACGGCACCATCGTGCGCAAGAACGCACACCCGCGCTACGCATCGCCCCCGCTTTCGCCTGCCACGCCACTG